>NZ_JBWKWD010000017.1:0-121994 GCF_059422045.1 Pseudomonas sp. GW821-FHT02A08 | reverse complement strand
CGCGAATGCGGTGTGTCAAGCGATGCAAATGTCGACTGACACACCGCATTCGCGAGCAAGCCCGCTCCCACAGGGTTTGGTGGTGTTATTTGCAGATTGCGGCAATCGCCTCGGCCAGCAGATCCAGGCGCGTGGCATCAATCCCTGCCACGTTGGCCCGGCCCGAGCTGACCATGTACACGCTGTGATGATCCCGCAGGTTCTTCACTTGCTCAGGTGAAAGGCCGGTGTAGGAGAACATCCCGCGTTGCACGCCAATGTGCGCAAAGCGCTCGCGCAAACCGTGAGGCTCCAGGGCCTCCACCAGACCGCTGCGCAGTTGGGCGATACGCAGGCGCATCGCTTCAACTTCGTCGGCCCACAGGCGTTTGAGCTCTGGATCGCCGAGGATGGTCGCCACGACAGCAGCGCCATGGTCCGGCGGCGTCGACCACAGGTTGCGGGCGATGTTGGCCAGTTGGCTGCGGATGTCGGTGAGCTTGTCGGCGGTTTTCGCGCAGACAATCAGCGCGCCGGTGCGGTCGCGGTACAGGCCGAAGTTCTTCGAGCAGGAACTGGTGATCAGCAGTTCCGGCAACTCGGCGGCGAACAGCCGGGTCGACCAGGCATCCTGTTCCAGTCCATCGCCGAATCCTTGATACGCGAAGTCGATCAGTGGCAGCAGTTCGCGCTTGCGTACTACTTCCAGCACCCTCTGCCAGTCATCCCGGGACAGGTCGAAACCGGTCGGGTTGTGGCAGCAGGCGTGCAGCAACACCACGTCACCCTTGGGGGCTTCGTTGAGTGCCGCCAACATGCCGTCGACGTCGAGCCGGTTGTCGCTGCCCACGTAGGGGTAGTGGCTGACCTTGACCTTGGCTGCCGCAAAAATCGTTTCGTGGATCGGCCAGGTCGGGTTGCTCAGCCACACGCCGCGCCCCGGCAGGCACTGGGCGATGAAGTCCGCGCTCAGGCGCAAAGCCCCGGTGCCACCCGGAGTCTGGGTGGCGCCGGCGCGTTGAGCGCTGATCAGCTTCGAGTCGGCGCCCAGCACCAGTTCATTGATCGCTTTGCCGAACGCCGGCTCGCCATGACCGCCGATGTAGGTCTTGGTGGTCTGGCGCTCCACTAGCCGCGCCTCGGCCAGTTTCACTGACTGAGGAATCGGCGTCAGGCCCTGGGCGTCTTTATAGACACCCACGCCAAGGTCGAACTTGCGTGGGTTCGGGTCCTGCGCGTAGGCCTCCATCAGGCCGAGGATCGGGTCGCCAGGCACTCGACCGATGGCGTCGAAATGCATTACTTGCGCCCCTCGGCGTCCTTCGCCACTTCGTCAGTGCGCGCGGCCATGATGAAGTCATTGCGGTGCAGGCCCTTGATCGAGTGGCTCCACCAGGTCACGGTCACTTTGCCCCACTCGGTCAGCAGGCCTGGGTGATGGCCTTCAGCCTCGGAGATTTCACCGACGGCGTTGGTGAAGGCCAGTGCATGTTTGAAGTTCTTGAACAGGAAGACCTTTTCCAGCTGCATGATGCTGTCACGTACTTCGATGTTCCAGTCCGGGATCTGCTTGATCAGGATCGGCAGTTCTTCGTCGCTGACTTGTGGAGCGTCGGCGCGGCAGGCTTCGCAATGGGCTTGGTTCAAAGTGGACATGGTGTGTTTCCCGTAATCGAGTGTTTTTATATCGGTCGACAGTGCCGTCACGCTAAACCAAAGCGACGGTGACTGACAGACTCACTTGTCAGCAAAAGTCGCGGTTCACGCAGCCTTTGGCGGAAATTTCGGTGTGTGCAGACCCATCTGCATCGCTTGCTTGACCATGCCCATGATGTCTTCGTGGGCCAGGTCGAACAGGCGCTTGAGGTTCGGCAGAACGAAATACAGGGGTTGCAGGATGTCGATGCGGTACGGCGTGCGCATGCATTCCAGCGGGTCGAAGGCTTGGTGTTCAGGCTCGTTCGACAGGCTGTAGACGGTCTCTTTCGGTGAGGACAGGATGCCGCCACCGTAGATGCGCTGGCCTTGCGGGGTGTCGACCAGGCCGAATTCGATGGTCATCCAGTACAGGCGCGCCAGGTACACGCGTTCTTCCTTGGACGCCTTGAGGCCGAGCTTGCCGTAGGTGTGGGTGAATTCAGCGAACCAGGGGTTGGTCAGCAGCGGGCAGTGACCGAAGATCTCGTGGAAAATGTCCGGCTCTTGCAGGTAATCCAGTTCTTCGCGGGTACGAATAAAAGTCGCCACCGGAAACTGCTTGCTGGCCAGCAATTCGAAAAAGGTCTGGAAGGGAATCAGTGCGGGAACCCGGGCAACCTGCCAGCCGGTGGTTTCACCCAGGACCTTGTTGATTTCGCCGAGTTGAGGAATGCGGTCGTGGGGCAGACCGAGTTTTTCGATACCGTCCAGGTACTCCTGGCACGCACGCCCTTCGATCACTTTCAGTTGGCGAGTGATCAGCGTGTTCCACACCGCGTGTTCTTCGGCGGGGTAGTCGATAAAACCTTGCGCATCGGGCTCGCGAGCCACGTATTGCGTCTGCTTCATGCTGCTCTCCTGCTAGGGGATTTCGTTCTTGTTATGTACTGCTATGGACCTAGAAATACCCCAAGGATTGCACTGTTGCAGCAGGTGTCCGGCGTTAATCGTAGGAAAATCCCCCGATAATCGTAAAGTTTTCGTTACGAAGTGGCCGTGACCGCGCAGGTATTGAGATTTCTCGGTTTGAAAAACCCTTTGACTGTCACATAATCTTGACGACTATCTGAGCGCTACCGCAGAAAAGTCCGCCTCAAAGTTACCGCAGTCCCCCTGTGGGAGCGGCGGTGCGACGATTCGACTTGCTCGCGAAAGCGGTCTGTCTGATACATCAATGTTGGCTGTGCGAATGCCTTCGCGAGCAAGCCCGCTCCCACAGGTTGCGCGCCAGGCGTCACAACCTCAATCACTGCTTTTTCAGGCCTTTTATATGCGTATCAAAGTCCACTGCCAGAACCGCATCGGCATCCTGCGCGACATTCTCAACCTGCTGGTGGAGTACGGGATCAACGTGGCCCGTGGTGAAGTGGGGGGGGAGCATGGCAACGCCATCTACCTGCATTGCCCGAACCTGATCAACATTCAGTTCCAGGCCTTGCGACCGAAATTCGAAGCGATTGCCGGGGTCTTCGGCGTCAAGCGTGTAGGGCTGATGCCCAGCGAGCGTCGGCACATGGAGCTCAATGCCCTGCTCGGTGCGCTGGAGTTTCCGGTGCTGTCGATCGACATGGGCGGTTCCATCGTCGCGGCCAACCGGGCAGCGGCGCAGTTGCTGGGGGTGCGGGTCGACGAGGTGCCGGGTATTCCCCTGTCGCGCTACGCCGAAGATTTCGATTTGCCGGAACTGGTGCGCGCCAACAAATCGCGAATCAACGGGCTGCGGGTCAAGGTCAAGGGTGACGTGTTCCTGGCCGACATCGCGCCCTTGCAGTCGGAGCACGACGACAGCGAGGCCATGGCCGGTGCTGTGCTGACGCTGCACCGCGCCGACCGGGTGGGTGAGCGCATCTACAACGTGCGCAAGCAGGAGTTGCGTGGCTTCGACAGCATCTTCCAAAGCTCGAAAGTGATGGCCGCTGTGGTGCGCGAAGCGCGGCGTATGGCGCCGCTGGATGCGCCGTTATTGATAGAAGGCGAAACCGGCACCGGCAAAGAGTTGCTGGCGCGGGCCTGCCACTTGGCCAGTCCGCGTGGGCAGTCGCCGTTGATGGCGCTCAATTGCGCGGGGCTGCCGGAGTCGATGGCCGAGACGGAATTGTTCGGTTATGGCCCCGGTGCCTTCGAAGGGGCGCGGGCCGAAGGCAAGCTCGGGCTGCTGGAGCTGACGGCGGGCGGTACGCTGTTTCTCGATGGCGTCGGTGAAATGAGCCCGCGCTTGCAGGTGAAATTGCTGCGCTTTTTGCAGGACGGCTGCTTCCGTCGTGTGGGCAGCGACGAGGAGGTCTACCTCGACGTGCGAGTGATCTGCGCGACCCAGGTCGACCTGTCCGAATTGTGCGCGCGCGGCGAGTTCCGCCAGGACCTCTATCACCGCTTGAATGTGTTGTCCCTGCATATCCCGCCGCTACGTGAATGCCTTGACGGTTTGACGCCGCTGGTGGAGCACTTCCTTGATCAGGCCAGCCGGCAGATCGGATGCCCGTTGCCCAAACTCGCCCCGGCGGCCATGGAGCGGCTCAGCCACTACCATTGGCCGGGCAACGTGCGCCAACTGGAAAACGTGCTGTTCCAGGCGGTTTCCCTGTGCGACGGCGGCACGGTCAAGGCCGAGCACATTCGCCTGCCGGATTATGGCGTGCGTCAGCCCCTTGGCGATTTTTCGCTGGAGGGTGGGCTGGACGAGATTGTCGGGCGTTTCGAGAAGGCGGTGCTGGAACGGCTGTATTCCGAGCATCCGAGCAGTCGGCAACTGGGCAAGCGCCTGGGGGTTTCGCATACGACCATTGCCAACAAATTGCGTGAGTACGACGTCGGCAAAGAGTCGGGTATCGCCTAGGTCCTGTAGCAGCTGCCGAGCCTGCGAGGCTGCGTTCGGCGGCGAAGCCGTCGTAAATCCCGCATGCCTGGTCTTCCTGGCACACCGCTGCGCCTGGTCTCACGACGGCTTCGCCGTCGAACGCAGCCTCGCAGGCTCGGCAGCTGCTATAGGGGGTTCGGCGAACTCTTGAGGTCGACGTTTGCCGTAGGCGGCATGACACCGCCGGTTTTTCGTCTCTGATACAAATCACAAATCCCCTCTGAATCCTCAAAGTCCCCTGTTTGCCGGGCCTCGCGCCACCAAAAACAAGTTGGTCTGCAAATTGCTTATGGCTCAGCTGTACAGCAGTGGGCGGCAAACGTCCGGCAGGCAGAGGAAAGAGTGTGGACAAGTACCTTTATGTGGCAATGACCGGCGCCAGCCAGAATGCACTGGCGCAAAAGGCGCATGCCAACAACCTCGCGAACATCTCCACCAACGGCTTCCAGAAAGACCTGGAGCAGGCCCGTTCGATGCCGGTGTTCGGTGACAGCTTTCCGGCGCGTGCGTTTGCCATGTCCGAACGCCCGGGCACGGATTTCTCCCCGGGTTCACTGGTGGAAACCGGTCGCGACCTCGACGTTGCCGTACAAGGCAACGGCTGGATTGCCGTACAGACCCCCGATGGCGGTGAAAGCTACGTGCGCACCGGCAGCCTGAACGTTGACGCCCTGGGCGTGCTGCGCGCCGGCAACGGCATGCCGGTCATGGGCAATGGCGGGCCGATTGCCGTGCCGCCCGAGCAGCAGATCGAAGTCGGCGAGGACGGCACCATCAGCATCCGCGCGATGGGCGAAGGTCCGCGGGTGATGGCCGAAGTCGATCGCATCAAACTGGTCAACCCGGACCTCAAGAACATGAGCAAGGGCCTGGATGGTTCGATCCACACCAAGGACGGCAAGCCTGCGCAGGCCGATGCCAACGTCAGGCTGGTGTCCGGATTCCTCGAATCGAGCAACGTCAATGCCGTGGAAGAGATGACCTCGGTTCTGGCCTTGTCCAAGCAGTTCGAACTGCACATCAAGATGATGAACACCGCCAAAGACGATGACCAGGCCATGGCTCGGGTCTTGCAGATCAGCTAATTACCAGAACGTCGCGCCGTAAAACAGGCGCACGAGGAGAATCGAATGCTTCCGGCTCTATGGGTTGCCAAGACAGGCCTGTCCGCCCAGGACACCAACCTGACCACCATTTCCAACAACCTGGCCAACGTGTCGACCACGGGTTTCAAACGTGACCGCGCCGAGTTCCAGGACCTGCTCTACCAGATCAAGCGCCAGCCAGGTGCACAGTCGACCCAAGACAGCGAGCTGCCGTCGGGTCTGCAACTGGGTACCGGTGTGCGCATCGTCGGCACCCAGAAAAACTTCACCGCCGGCAGCCTGCAAACCACCGAGCAGCCACTGGACATGGCCATCGACGGTCGCGGGTTCTTCCAGATCCTGCAGCCGGACGGCACCACGTCCTACACCCGTGACGGTACGTTTCACCTGGACTCCAACGGCCAGATCGTGAACGCCAGCGGCTTTGCCCTGGAGCCGGCCATTGTCATTCCGAACGAAGCGCAGACCTTTACGGTCGGCCGCGACGGGACAGTATCCATCACCGTTGTCGGCAACCCGGCTGCCCAGGTGATCGGCAACCTGCAAACCGCCGACTTCATCAATCCGGCCGGCTTGCAAGCCGTGGGCAACAACCTGTTCCTGGAAACCGCCGCCAGTGGCGCGCCGCAAGTCGGCACACCGGGCCTGAACGGTTTTGGCTCCACGCTGCAGAACACCCTGGAAACGTCCAACGTCAGCACCGTTGAGGAGATGGTCAACATGATCACCACCCAGCGCGCCTACGAGATGAACTCCAAGGTGATCTCCACCGCCGACCAGATGCTCTCGTTCGTAACGCAGAATCTGTAATCCAGTCTATGTGGCGGCCATGAGGCCGCCTGCAACACCGTGAGGTAGGGTCATGAATCGCTATGTATCTGTTCTGGCACTGAGTGGGATCACCGCGCTCGCAGGTTGCGTGCCTGCGACGCCCAAGCCCAATGACCCTTACTACGCTCCGGTGTTACCACGTACGCCGTTGCCGGCGGCCGCGAACAACGGCTCGATCTATCAGGCCGGTTTCGAACAGAACCTCTACACCGACCGCAAGGCGTTCCGGATCGGTGACATCATCACCATCACCCTGAACGAAAGGACCCAGGCCAGCAAAAACGCCAACTCGCAAATTGGCAAGAACAGCAAGGCCAACATCGGCCTGACTTCGCTGTTCGGCAGCAGCGCCACCACCAACAACCCGTTCGGCGATGGCGACCTGAGCCTGAGTGCCAGTTACGAAGGTGATCGCGCGACCAAGGGTGACAGCAAGGCGGCGCAGGGCAACACCCTGACCGGTTCGATCACGGTCACCGTCGCCGATGTGTTGCCCAACGGCATCATCGCGGTACGCGGCGAGAAGTGGATGACCCTCAACACCGGTGACGAACTGGTGCGGATTGCCGGCCTGGTTCGCGCCGATGACATCGCCACCGACAACACCGTGCCGTCGACCCGTGTCGCCGATGCGCGCATCACCTACTCGGGCACCGGTTCGTTTGCCGATGCGAGTCAGCCAGGCTGGTTCGACCGTTTCTTCCTCAGCCCGCTGTTCCCTTTCTAGGTGGCTTTCCAGTTGAGCATGTTGAACTTCAAACACCTGATGGTGGCCGCCCTGATGTTGTCCGCCGCCTTCAACGCTCAAGCCGAGCGCCTGAAGGACATCGCCAGCATTTCCGGCGTGCGTTCCAACCAGTTGATCGGTTACGGCCTGGTGGTCGGGCTTAACGGCACCGGCGACCAGACGACGCAGACCCCGTTCACCCTGCAGACCTTCAACAACATGCTCTCGCAGTTCGGCATCAAGGTACCGCCGGGCTCGGGCAACGTGCAGTTGAAGAACGTCGCGGCGGTGTCGATCAGTGCCGATTTGCCGGCGTTCGCCAAGCCGGGCCAGCAGGTCGACATCACCGTTTCGTCCATCGGTAACTCCAAGAGCCTGCGCGGCGGCACCTTGCTGCTGACGCCACTCAAGGGTATCGACGGTAACGTCTATGCGGTGGCCCAGGGCAACCTGGTGGTTGGCGGTTTCGATGCGGAAGGGCGAGACGGCTCGAAGATCACCGTCAACGTTCCGTCGGCCGGTCGCATCCCCGGCGGTGCGTCGGTGGAGCGTGCGGTGCCGAGCGGTTTCAACCAGGGCAATAGCCTGACGCTGAACCTCAACCGTTCCGACTTCACCACCGCCAAGCGCATCGTCGACAAGATCAACGACATGCTCGGCCCTGGCGTGGCCCAGGCCATCGACGGCGGTTCGATTCGCGTCACCGCGCCGCTCGATCCGAGCCAGCGGGTCGACTACCTGTCGATCCTGGAAAACCTCGAAGTCGATCCGGGCCAGGCGGTGGCGAAAGTCATCATCAACTCCCGTACCGGTACCATCGTGATCGGCCAGAACGTCAAGGTTTCTCCGGCCGCCGTGACCCACGGCAGCCTGACCGTGACCATTACCGAAGACCCGATCGTCAGTCAGCCCGGCCCTCTGTCCAATGGCACGACGGCGGTGGTACCGCGCTCGAAGGTCAACGCCCAGCAGGAGGCCAAGCCGATGTTCAAGTTCGGTCCGGGCACCACTCTCGACGAAATCGTGCGGGCGGTGAACCAGGTCGGCGCGGCACCGGGTGACTTGATGGCGATCCTCGAAGCGCTGAAGCAGGCCGGCGCCCTGCAAGCCGATCTGATCGTGATCTGAGGACGGCCATCGTGGATATGCGCAAGAGCGGTCTGGTCAGCAGCAGCGATTCGGGCTCCTATTCGGACCTCAATCGTCTGAATCAGCTCAAGGTCGGCGACAAGAACAGCGACGGCAATATGCGCAAGGTGGCGCAGGAGTTCGAATCGCTGTTCCTCGGTGAGATGCTCAAATCCATGCGCTCGGCAACCGAAGCGCTGGGCCAGGACAATCCGATGAACACGCCGGCGGCCAAGCAGTACCAGGAAATGTACGACCAGCAACTGGCGGTTTCCATGTCCCGCGAAGGTGGAGGTATCGGCCTGGCGGACGTGCTGATGCGTCAGATGTCAAAGAACAAGCCAATGGCCCCTGGCGAGGCCGCCGCAGCGTCTCTGGCCAAGCAAGAGGCTGCGAAAGCGGCCGTGCAAACGCCGGTGGCGGCAGGCACGGTGGCAATCAATGGCCCACTGTCGCGGGTCAATGGCCAGCGTCCGTTGTGGGCTTCGCGTTCAGTCCATACGCCGCAAGAAGCGGGTGAGGGTGCTCATCGCAATGACATGGTGCTGATCAATCAGCGACGCCTGGCACTGCCGCCGAAACTGGCTGACCGGTTGTTGGCCGGGCTGGTGCCTTCGGCGACGACCGCCGCCACGACGATCAACAAGACAACCCTGCCACAGCGCACGACGAACGCCGGCACGGGACCGTTGTACAACGGCGACTGGCTGGCGACCGCGCAACAATCCTCCACTGGCGGCATGCAAATCTACGGGCGCGCCATGGCGCAGATTCCTCTGGCGCCGGCGAAAAAAGCCTTCAGTTCCGCCGACCAGTTCGTCAACACCATGCTGCCGATGGCCAGGGAAGCGGCGGCCCGCATTGGTGTCGATCCACGTTACCTGGTGGCCCAGGCGGCCCTGGAAACCGGTTGGGGCAAGTCGGTCATGCGTGCCCAGGACGGCAGCAGCAGCCACAACCTGTTCGGCATCAAGGCCGGCAATAGTTGGCAGGGCAATTCGGCGCGGGCGATCACCAGCGAATTCAGGAACGGGGAGATGGTCAAGGAGACGGCCGAGTTCCGTTCCTACGACTCCTACAAGGACAGTTTCCATGACCTTGTGACTTTGCTGCAGACCAACAATCGCTATCAAGATGTCGTGAAGTCGGCCGATAACCCAGAACAGTTTGTACGCGAGTTGCAGAGAGCCGGTTACGCAACCGACCCGAACTACGCGAGCAAGATTTCGCAGATAGCCAAGCAGATGACGAGTTACCAGAACTACGCTGCGGCGGGCGTTTCCACCACGCCTTTATAGGCACAAGGTATAAGGTCTGAACCATGAGTTTGCTCAATATCGGGATGTCGGGGCTGAGTGCCAGTCATAGCGCCTTGGCGACTACCGGCAACAACATTGCCAACGCCGACACCGCCGGTTACTCGCGCCAGCAAACCGTGCAGGGCACCAAGGGGTCGATTCAGTACGGCAACGTCTACATCGGCACCGGCACGACGCTGGCCGATGTGCGCCGGGTATACAACAGCTACCTCGATGCACAGTTGCAGACCACGACGTCGCTCAACAGTGATTCGGCGGCGTACCTTGGGCAAGTCACGCCACTCGATACCTTGCTGTCCGACAGTGGCACAGGTCTCAATGGTGCCTTGACCAAATTCTTCGCCTCGGTACAAAACGTCAATGCCAAACCGGGCGACGACGCCTCCCGCCAGTTGTTGCTCAGCGATGCCCAGGCCCTGAGCAATCGTTTCAATTCCGTGTCCAGTCAGTTGAACACGCAGAATGCGAACATCAACGGCAACCTGACGAACATGGCCGATCAGGTCAACAAACTGGCCACGACCGTGGCGCAGTTGAACCAGAAAATCAGCGAGATTTCGAGCGCAGGCGGTACGCCGAATGAACTGCTCGATGCCCGCAACGAAACCATGCGCCAGCTGTCGACCTTCACTGGCGCACAGTATGTCGAGCGCGACGGCAACGTCGATGTGTACCTGGGTAGCGGTCAGCCACTGGTGATCGGCAGTACCGTCAACAAACTCGAGGCGGTGCCGGGTAAGGATGATCCGGGACGGTTGTCGCTGCAGCTCAATCGTGGCTCGAGCACTATCGACATCACCTCGATCATGACCGGTGGTGAAATCGGCGGCCTGCTGCGTTATCGCAGCGAAGTTCTCGATCCGGCCATGAACGAACTGGGTCGTGTGGCGCTGGTCGTCGCCGATCAGATGAACAGTATCCAGGCTCAGGGCATCGACAAGAACGGTGATTTCGGTTCGAACCTGTTCAGCAACATCAACAGCGCCGCGCAGATGTCTCAGCGCAGTATCGCTTCCACCGGCAACAGTGCCGGCTCCGGTAACTTCGATGTGAGCATCGAGGAGACGGGCAAGCTGACCATCAACGATTACAAGGTCACGTTCACCAGTGCTACCGACTACACCGTTCAGCGCCTGCCCGATAACACGTCGATGGGCAGCTTCAGCACCACGACGACGCCTGCGCCGGTGATCGACGGGTTCTCGATGACGTTCAACGGTGGGGCTGCCCAGGGCGACACTTTCAAGCTCACCCCGACACGTAACGCCTCGGCCAATATCAAAACCGAGATGACCGACTCCAAGCGTCTGGCCATCGCCGCACCGCTGGGTGCAGCGATTGCAGCGGGGGGCAGCGGCACGCTGACGATTCCGGCCAGCGGTCAACCGACCCTGACGACCAGGTTCGACCTCTACGACGCGGCCACCACCACCGCGATGCAGAACGGTATGAAGTATTCGACGCCGGTCAAAGTGGTGTTTGGCGATCCGTCGGCTGACGGCACGACCCAGAGCTATCAATTGCTGGATGCCAAAGGTGGCGTTCTCAGCAGCGGTACCATCCAGCCGGGCCAGAACAACACCTTGAACCTGAGCATTCCACTCAAGGACTCGACCGGTGCGCCGATCCCGCCAGCGCCTGCCACGCAGTACACCGTCAATTTCGACATGACCGTCGCCGGTTCACCTGGCAAGGGCACGGCGATCAACGTCAGCCTGAGCCAGCCAGGTTCCCTTGACAATCGAAACGGCACGGTTCTGGCGGGTCTGCAGACTGCGCAAACGGTCGACACCGGCTCGGCAAGCAAAGGTATTTCGCTGAACGATGCCTACGGCAAACTGGTCGAGGGTGTCGGTTCCAAGGCGGCACAAGGCAAGCTGGACAGTGCTGCGACCACCGCCATTCTGGCGAACGCCAAGGGCGCACGTGACTCGCTTTCGGGTGTCGACCTCGACGAGGAAACCGGCAACCTGGTCAAGTACCAGCAGTACTACACCGCCTCTTCGCAGATCATCAAGGCTGCGCAGGAAATCTTCAGCACACTGATCAACAGTCTTTAAGGAGTCGTAGCCCATGCGCATTTCTACCGCCCAGTTTTACGAGTCCTCGGCAGCGAACTATCAGAAAAATTTCGCCAACGTGGTCAAGAGCAGCGAAGAGGCGAGCAGCCTGGTTCGCGTCAACACCGCGGCGGATGATCCGGTTGGCGCTTCGCGTTTGCTGCAATTGGGTCAGCAGGCTTCGATGCTCGACCAGTATTCGACCAACATGACCACCATCAAAGGCACGCTCGGTCAGACCGAGGCGGTGATGACCAGCATCGGCAACGTGTTGCAGCGGGCCAAAGAGCTGGCGCTGGGTGCGGGCAACGCCGGTTTTACCGATGCCGACCGTCAGGCGAACGCATCCGAGCTGGGTGAGATCGAAGAGCAATTGCTCAGCCTGATGAACAGCAAGGACGAAAACGGCAAATACATCTTCGCCGGCTCCAAGGGTGATGTGGCTCCGTTCAGCCGCAACACTGATGGCACCTACAGCTACAACGGCGACCAGGTGACCCTCGACCTGCCAATTGGCGACAATCAATCGATGGCTTCCAACAGCACCGGTTGGGACGTGTTCCAGCAGGCGATCAACACCAACCGTACGTCCGCCACGCTCACTTCGCCAGCGGTGGATGACGGTCGTGTCGCGTTGTCCAACGGTCAAGTCGCGTCGGATGTCACCTACAACGCCAAGTTCCGTAGCGGTGAGCCTTACACCGTGGAGTTCTTGAGCAGCACTCAGCTGAAAATCACCGATGCGCTGGGTAACGACGTAACGTCTGAAGCGGGCCAGAACGGCGTGTTCAACTCCAACAACGCAGCCACGCAAACCGTGAGCTTTCGCGGCGTTGATCTGAAGCTCAATATTAACCTCAAGGCAGGTGACAGTGCCGACCCGGACGCGGCAATTGCCGGCCACAGTTTCACCCTGGCGGCCAAACCGGACAGCTTCAATACCTCGCGCAGCCCGGGCAATCCTTCGAGCGCCCTGGTGACAGGAGCCTCGGTGACCAACAGCACTGACTACCATGCCAGCTTCCCGGGCGGCGGTGCCGTGCTCAAGTTCACCAGCGCTACGGATTTCGAGCTGTATGCCGCGCCGGTGACGGCTGACAGCACGCCAGTGTCGACCGGCACCATGGCTGGCACTACCGCAACCGCATCGGGTGTTTCGTTCACCGTCGCCGGTACGCCGGGCGCAGGTGACCAGTTCTCGGTAGCGGTCAACACGCACCAGACCCAGAACGTTCTGGATACGGTCAGCCAACTGAGAATGGCCCTGTCGACACCGACCAACAATAATCCGGTCGCCATTCAGAAAATGAACGCGGCAGTCACAGCCGGTATCGGCAACCTGGCCAGCGGCATCGATCAACTGGCCACCGGTGTCAGTTCTGTGGGTGGTCGCGGTGCATCGCTGGTGACACAGACGGACATCAACCAGAGTCTGGTACTGGCCAACACGCAGACCCAGGGCGCCATTCGCGACTCCGATCCGGCTGAAGTGATGACCCGCCTGACCTTGCAGCAAACCATGCTGCAGGCATCGCAATTGGCGTTCAGCAAGATCGCTCAGTTGGGCCTGTTCAACAAAGTCTGAGTCAGGGCCTTCCCGATGACCTCGCGAAGGCGTTCGACAACCGAGTGAAAACCGTCTTTCTTCTGCGGTTCAGGGAGTCTTGCTTCATCCAGGCAAGCTCCCGCCGCTCGCGAGTTCCCCCGCCGTGAAACCAGCACCTCTTGTCACCATCGCCATTCCCGCCTTCAACCCGCGGTTCTTCCTCGTGGCACTGGAAAGCGCCCTGAGTCAGACCTACGCCAATCTTGAAGTGATCGTCTGCGATGACAGTGGCGGTGACGAGATCCGCGAGATCGTCGATGCCTGTGAAGTGCCTGCCTCGATTCGTCTGCGTTATGTGCGCAATCCACGGCGCCTGGGTTTTCAAGGCAACCTCATCGCGTGTGCGCGGGAAGCCAGCGGCGACTTTCTGAAATTGTTGTGCGATGACGATCAGTTGCTGCCTGAGTGCATTGCGCAACAGATCGCCGGATTCATCGATCACGACGATGTCAATCTGGTCATCGGCCAACGGCAGTTCTACGACGAAGACTGCATCCTGTTATCCGACCGTGTGGAAAATAGCTGCTTTTCCAAAGGTGTCACCTTGTTCAAGGGTGAGGATCTGTTGGGGATTCTGGAAACCAGTGTCCTTAATTTTCTCAGTGGCCTCAGTGGGGCCTTGCTGCGAACTGTGCATGCACTGGAATACTTGCCGACCCTGACACAGATCGGCGAGGGCTTTGTTGCGAACCTGGATTTTGCTTTGTTCGCGTGCCTGTTGCGACGCGGCAATCTTGTCGTGGTCGGGCAGATCCTGAGTCTTGAGCGTTTGCATCCGGCGCGTCTGAGCAACCAGCCCGCGGTCAAGGCTGCGGTCGTGACCGAACTCGACTGGCTCAAGCAAATGCTCTCTCTGCGCAGTGGCGAGCCAGCGCCGGCACCCGGCTGGGTGCGTCATGTTGCGCTGGCCGATGCCATTGAAGGGCAGGCTTATGCGTGGGAAGAGGCGGCCCTTGGCCGACAACTGGGTTTCATTCAAACCCTGGTGAATTCCCGGGTCGGCCCGGATTGCGAAAGTTTCGCTGACATGTATCGGCAATGGCTGTCCTGCCGCCATCTGAATCCGTCCCAGCAACGCCTGCTTGATGCTCGCGTGCAGAGTTGGAGCTGGCGTCCGCGCGTCGTGCCGATCGTGCTCGACAGCGAAGGTGACTTGTCGGCGTTGGAGGACACCCTCAAAAGTCTTCGCCAGCAAGCCTACAGCGCTGAGCAAGTGGTGGTGCTTTCCCCATTGCGGCACGCACCTGTCGACGGTGTGCGTCATGTGCCACTGGAGGCGGACGCGGTTGCCCGGTTCAACCATCTGCTGGCCGAGTTGGACAACGCGGACTGGATCTATCTGGTTCGCGCCGGTGACCGCGTGCATGAACTGGCGTTGCTGTTGCTCGCCGAGCGCATGGTGGAAATGCCGGATGTGCGCTGCCTTTACAGCGACGAAGGCGGTTTGCGTGACGAGATCTCGATCGAGCCGGTGTTCAAGCCGGATTTCAATCTCGACTTGATGCGCAGCTTTCCCTATGTCGGCCGTGTGCTCGCGCTACAGCGCCAGTGCCTGCTGGAACTTGGCGGGATGGCGCCGGGCTTTGGTGAGCTTGGCGTGCACGATCTGCTCTGGCGCCTGGTCGAAAACAACGGGCCACACACGATCGGGCACATTGCCGAAGTTCTGGTGGAGTCCACCCTGCGCCTGTCCCAGTGGCTGACACAGCCGCAGGTCATTGATCAGGCCCCGCTAGTGTTGGCCGCGCATCTGACGCGCCTGGGTGTTCCTCACCGAATCCGCACCGGCAGTCAGCGGATGATCAGTCGTGTGGATTACCTCCATGTTCAACCGGCCATGGTGTCGATCATCATCGCGACCCGTAATGAGCTGGCGTCTCTGGAGCGTTGCATTGAAAGCCTGCTGGAGAAAACCACCTGCCAGCGATTTGAAGTGCTCATTGTCGATAACGGCAGCACGGCGCTGGATGCCTGCAACTGGCTGTCGGCCGTGGAGCAAATGGGAAGCGACAAGCTGCGCGTGCTTCGTTGTGATCATGGCGACAATCCGGCAGCGGTGCACAACTTCGCCGCCGGCCAGGCTCGCGGTGACTACCTGTTGTTTTTCAGCCCGTGCAACCGCGTGGTCAATCCGGACTGGCTCGACGAGTTGCTCAACCATGCCCAGCGTCCGGAAGTCGGCATCGTCGGCGGCCGTCTGGTGAGTCCGCAAGGGCGCATCGAAGGGGCTGCGCTGGTGTTGGGGCTGCGGGGGGCAGTGGGGGTGCCCAATCGTGGCGAGCTACTGAATACGCCGGGCTACATGCAGCGCCAGCAGACCGTGCAGAACTTCAGCGCGGTGGGCATCGACTGCCTGCTGGTGCGCAAGAAGGTCTTCGACGAAGTGCTCGGCCTCGACGAAAAAGACCTGTCGCAGGCACTCAATGGCGCAGACTTCTGCCTGCGGGTGAAGCAAAACGGATACCTTGTGGTATGGACGCCGTACGCCGAACTGATGCGAGTGTCGGCGGCTTCCTATGCGGAACCGGCCCCGCGCACCCTGCAAAACGAGCAGAAAAGCTTTTATCAGCGTTGGTTGCCTCTGGTCGCCAGAGATCCGGCTTACAACCCTAACCTGAGTCTGGGCAGCAGTAATTTCAGTCTCGAACCCGGATTCAAAAACGGTTGGGATCCGTTCTTCCGCCAGTTGCTGCCCAAGGTGCTGGCGATCCCGATCAACACGTCTGCCGTGGGCCATTACCGGGTTGCCCAGCCGTTTCTTGAACTGGAAGCGGCTGGGCGTATAGTCGGACATTTGAGTTACCACACGCCGACGAACGTCGAGCTTGAGCGCAGTTCGCCGGACGTGATTGTGCTGCAGGGTCGCTATAGCCAGAACGCGGTCGACGAAGTGGAGCGCGTCAAGGACGCTTCCCGGGCATTCAGGATTTTCGAGCTGGATGACTATGTGATCGATGTGCCGAAAAAGAACGCACACATACGCAAGGCTGAAGTCGGCGTCGACAATATCGTGCGTCGTGGCATCAGTCTGTGTGACCGGGTGGTGGTATCGACCCAGCCACTGGCCGATGCATTGCGTGGCATGCACCACGACATCCGGGTCGTCCCGAACATGCTGGCGCCACACCTGTGGGCCGGCCTGAACAGTCGTCGACGTACTTCGCGCAAACCTCGCGTCGGCTGGGGGGGCGGGACCAGTCATGACGGCGACCTGGCGATCATTGCCGATGTCGTCCGTCTGTTGGCCAACGAAGTCGAGTGGGTGTTCTTCGGTATGTGCCCGCCGGCGCTACGTCCGTTCGTTCATGAATTCCATCCAAGCGTTGGCCTCGACGCCTACCCGGCCAAACTGGCCAGCCTGAACCTTGACCTGGCACTGGCGCCGCTGGAATTTCATATCTTCAACGACTGCAAGAGCAACCTGCGCCTGCTGGAATACGGTGCCTGCGGCTACCCGGTGATCTGCACCGAGACTGAAGCCTATCGCGGCTATCTTCCGTGCACCAGAGTCGTGAGCAACAGCGCCGAGGAATGGCTTGAGGCGATCCGCATGCATCTGTCCGATCCGCAGGCCAGCTACCGCATGGGCGATGCGTTGCGCGAGGAAGTGCTGCGCGATTACATGCTCAAGGGCAACAACCTCAATTACTGGGCCGAGGGTTGGCTGCCCAACTGATCCGAAGTGAATATTGGTGTTTTAGCAGGCGGCCTTGGGCCGCCTGTTTTGTTTGTGTCGAAAACGTCGCAAATCCCGCTGATGGACTCATCCCTTTTTTCCTGGCCGATTACGCCACCGACATAGAGCCTGCGCGGCTGGCGCGTTTCCTGCACGTCCCCCTCAAATCGCCATAAAACGAGCGCTCGCGGTCATTCCACCAGCGTCCGGAACGGTAGAAGGTTTAGCCAGAAGGCCCGCAACGCTCAAGAAAGCGGCGCGCAGCCCGGTGAAGAACAAGAGGGGAGACGATGAAGGCAGTTATTTTGGCGGGTGGCCTCGGCACGCGCATCAGTGAAGAGTCGCACCTCAAGCCCAAGCCGATGATCGAGATCGGCGGCAAGCCAATTCTCTGGCACATCATGAAGCAGTATTCCGCCCACGGAATCCACGATTTCGTGATCTGCCTTGGCTACAAGGGTTACGCGATCAAGGACTTCTTCGCCAACTACTTCCTGCACACCTCCGACGTCACCTTCGACATGCGCAACAACCGCATGGACGTGCACCAGAATTACAGCGAGCCGTGGAGCGTCACCCTGATCGACACCGGCGAAGAAACCATGACCGGTGGCCGTCTGCTGCGTGCCGGTCGTTACCTGAAGGATGAAGAGGCGTTCTGCTTCACCTACGGCGATGGCGTTTCCGATCTGAACATTCGTCAATTGGTGGACTACCACCGAGCCCATGGCCGCCTGGCAACCGTCACCGCCGTGCAACCTCCCGGCCGTTACGGCGCGCTGGACCGTCACGGTGATCAGGTGCTCGGGTTTACCGAGAAACCGCGTGGCGACGGTGGCTGGATCAATGGCGGATTTTTCGTTCTGTCACCCAAAGTGCTGTCGTATATCGCCGGTGACGGGACTACATGGGAAGCCGAACCCTTGGCGCGTCTGGCCCAGGAAGAACAGTTGAAAGCCTTTGAACACAATGGTTTTTGGCAACCGATGGACACCCTGCGCGACAAGAACCATCTCGAAGCGCTGTGGCAGAGCGGGGAGGCCCCATGGAAGCAATGGGCCTGAGTGCGGATTTCTGGCGTGGCAAGCGCGTCCTCGTTACCGGCCACACCGGTTTCAAAGGCAGCTGGCTGACTCTGTGGCTGCAAAGCCTCGGCGCACAAGTCAGCGGTTTTGCCCTTGATCCTTCAACCGGGCCGAACCTGTTCGAACTGGCGCGCGTCCACGAAGGCATCAACGATCAGCGCGGCGATCTGCGGGATCTCGGCGCCTTGCTGGAAATCATCGCCGAAACCGAGCCTGAGATCGTCCTGCACCTGGCCGCTCAGCCTCTGGTGCGTGAAGGTTATCGCGATCCGCTCGGCACCTATTCCAGCAACGTCATGGGCACGCTCAACTTGCTCGAAGCGATTCGACAGGTCGGCTGTGTGCGTGCCTGTGTGCTGGTGACCACCGACAAGGTCTACGCCAACAAGGAATGGCTGTGGCCGTACCGCGAAGACGAAGCCCTCGGTGGCCACGATCCTTACAGCAGCAGCAAGGCCTGCTGTGAACTGTTGGCGCAGTCTTATGCCGCGTCGTTTTTTCCGGCCGACAAATACGCCGGGCACGGTCTGGCCCTGGCTACCGCGCGTGCCGGCAATGTCTTGGGCGGCGGTGACTTTGCGCCTGAGCGACTGATTCCCGACGTGCTCAGAGCCTGGACGGCAGACGAGCCGGTGACCCTGCGCTACCCGCATGCCGTGCGCCCGTGGCAGCACGCGCTGGAGCCACTGGCCGGTTATTTGCAATTGGCCGCCGGCCTCTACGAGCAAGGCCCGGAATACGCCGGCGCGTGGAATTTCGGTCCGGGCGAAGCGGACATGTGCAGCGTCGGCGCAGTCGTCGAATTGCTTGCCAATCGCTGGCCACAAGCCCGTGGTCTGCGCATCGAGCCGAGTGAATTGCACGAGGCCGGTCTGCTGCGTCTGGACAGCAGCCGCGCGCGCCGGTTGCTCGGCTGGCAGCCACGCTGGACCTTGCAGCAATGCCTGACTCAAACCCTCGACTGGCATCTGGCATGGCAGAACGGCGATGACATGCGCGCCGTGACCCTTAGTCAATTGAACCTGTACCGAGGCGCACTGTGAGCGAGTTTTCCTTGCACGCGTTACCGCTGACCGGACTGTTCAGCGTCCAGCACAAGCGCTTCGAAGATCAGCGCGGGCACTTCGCCCGACTGTTCTGCGAGGGCAGCCTGAGCGCGTTTGGCAGCGAATTTCACATTCGTCAGATCAACCATTCCCGCACCCGCGAGAAGGGCAGTGTGCGCGGTCTGCATTATCAGAATGCCAATGCGCCGGAAGCCAAACTGATCACCTGCCTGCGCGGTGAAGTGTGGGATGTGGCGGTAGACCTGCGCCCCGAATCCAAGACCTTTTTGCATTGGCACGCCGAGCATCTGAAGGCGGGTGACGGTCGCAGTCTGCTGATTCCGGCGGGGTTCGCCCACGGTTTCCAGACACTGACTGAAGACGCCGAATTGCTTTACCTGCACAGCGCCGATTACGCGCCGGAGCATGAGGGCGGTCTGTCGGTGAACGATCCACGGCTGGCGATTGCCTGGCCATTGCCTGTCAATAATTTGTCAGCGCGTGATTCCAGCCATCCCGCGCTCGATCAACACTTTGCTGGAGTGCCTCTATGAACTGCCGTGGTTGCGCCGCACCGCTGAGCCTGCCGCTGATCGACCTTGGCACCGCGCCACCGTCCAACGCCTACGTGCATGCCGATCGCCTGGAGCAGGCTGAACAATGGATGCCACTGAAGGTCGCCGTGTGCCGGCAATGCTGGTTGGTACAGACCGAGGATTACACCCGCGCCGACAGCCTGTTCGACGCCGAATACGCCTACTTCAGTTCGTTCTCCAGCACCTGGCTGGCCCATGCCGAGCACTATGTCGCCGAAATGGTCGAGCGTTTCGGCCTGACTGCCGACAGCCGCGTGGTTGAAGTCGCTGCCAACGATGGCTATCTGCTCCAATACGTGGCGGGTCGCGGCATCCCTTGCCTGGGTGTCGAGCCAACGCGCAGCACTGCGCAAGCAGCGCGGGAGAAGGGCCTGGAAATTCGCGAGCTGTTCTTCGGTCGTGAAACTGCCGCGCAGTTGAACAGCGAAGGCTGGGGCGCCGACTTGATGGCCGCCAATAACGTGCTCGCGCATGTGCCGGACATCAATGATTTCCTCGGTGGTTTCGCAACGCTGCTCAAGCCAACCGGCGTGGCCACTTTCGAATTCCCGCAACTACTGACGCTGATGGCCGGCGCGCAGTTCGACACGCTGTATCACGAGCACTATTCCTACCTGTCTTTGACTGCCGTGCAGACCCTGTGCGAACGCAATGGCCTGGAAGTGTTCGACGTCAGCCAATTGAGCACTCATGGCGGATCGCTGCGGGTGTTTGTGCAGCGCAAGGACGGCGAACGACGCGCGGTACAAGCGGCCGTGCAGCAACAGTTGCAGGCCGAGCTCGATGCCGGGGTGAAAACCGCCGAGTACTACGCGACCCTCGCACCGGCCGCTGAACACATCAAACATGAGCTGCTGCGCTTCCTGTTGCAGGCCAAGGCCGACGGCAAGCGCGTGGTCGGTTACGGCGCGGCGGCCAAGGGCAACACGCTGCTCAATTACGCCGGGGTCAAACCCGACTTGCTCGCCTGGGTGGCCGACGCCAATCCGCACAAGCAAGGCAAGTACTTGCCGGGCAGTCGCATCCCGATTGTCGCACCGGCGCAGATCGATATCGAAAAACCGGACTACGTGCTGGTGCTGCCGTGGAACCTGCTGCACGAAGTCAGCCAGCAACTGGCACAGGTGCGTCAATGGGATGGGCGCTTCGTGATCGCCGTGCCTGAGTTGAAAGTACTGTGAAGGTTCTGGTCACTGGCGCCACAGGCTTCGTTGGCCGGCATCTGGTCGCGCAATTGCTCGCCCGTGGCGACGACGTTCGCGCCGTGGCACGTAACGTGGAAACCGCGCAAGGCATGCCGTGGATAAACGATGTCGAGTTCGTAAGCGCGGATATTCACGCCGCCGATCTCGATATCCGCGCGCTGACCGACGGCATCGACGCGCTGGCGCATCTGGCCTGGCCGGGGTTACCGAACTATCGGGCGCTGTTTCATTTTGAACACAACCTGATGGCCGATTACCGTTTTATCAAAGGCGCGGTCGAGGTGGGCGTGAAGCAGGTTCTGGTCACCGGGACTTGCCTGGAGTACGGCATGCAAGGCGGACCGCTCAGCGAAAGTACCGAGCCGCGCCCAAGCAATCCGTACGGACTGGCCAAACACACGTTGCACCTGTTTTTGCAGAACCTGCAGCAGGAACATCCGTTCACCTTGCAGTGGGCGCGATTGTTCTATCTGCATGGCGAAGGGCAGAACCCCAACAGTCTGCTGGCGGCACTGGACTGTGCGATCGATGCCGGTGAGCAATCGTTCAACATGTCCGCCGGTGAACAGTTACGCGATTTTCTACCGATTGAAACCGCGACCGGTTACCTCGCCGCAATCGTGCATCAGCGCGACTTCGACGGCGTTATCAATTGCGCCAGTGGTCAGCCGGTGTCGGTACGGACGCTGGTCGAACAACGCCTGCGCGAACGCGGCGCGACGCTGAAACTGAACCTTGGCCACTACCCATACCCGAGCCACGAACCGATGGCGTTCTGGGCCGTGACCGAGCGTTTGCAACAGTTATTGGGAGAGCCGCAATGAGGCACGAGTTGTATCGGGTCACCGACCTGCCGGTGCTGCAGAACCGCACTTTTACCGATGCCGAGTCGGCGCGAGCCTCTGCCAGTGCCGACATGTTGCTGGTGCAGGACGAGCGCAGCGGCCTGATCTTCAATGCCGCCTTTGACGCCGACAAGCTCAGCTACGACGCTGACTATCAAAACGAGCAGGCACATTCAGGCCGGTTCCAGAAGCACCTGAGCGACGTCGAAGGCATCATCGCCAGGCGCTTCAAGGGCCAGGAACTGATTGAAGTCGGCTGCGGCAAGGGCTACTTTCTTGAACTGCTCAAGGGCCTGGGCTATTCGATCACTGGCATCGATCCGGCTTACGAAGGCGATAACGCCAACGTGATCAAGGCCCCGTTCACTCGCGGTCTCGGTCTGGCTGCGGACGCCATCGTCCTGCGGCATGTTCTGGAGCACATTCAGGATCCGGTGAGCTTCCTCGCTGAAATTGCCAATGCCAATCAGGGCGGGCAGATCTACATCGAAGTGCCGTGCTTCGACTGGATCCTTGAGCATAAAGCCTGGTTCGATCTGTTCTACGAACACGTCAATTATTTCCGCCTCGATGACCTGCGCCGGATGTTCGGCACTGTGCACGAGGCTGGTCACCTGTTCGGTGGCCAATACCTGTACATCGTCGCCGATCTGTCCACGTTGCGCCTGATCCCGGAGCAACCGGTACCGCGCCTGACGCTGCCGCAAGATTTCACCGCCAGCCTCGACCGCGCGGTGCGGATCGTTCAATCCGCGCCCGGGCAGGGCTCGGCGATCTGGGGCGCCTCGTCCAAAGGCGTGATCTATTCGCTATTCCTGCAACGCGCGGGTGTGGCGGTTGATCGAGTGGTGGATATCAACCCGGCCAAGCAGGGACGTTATCTGCCGCTGAGCGGTGCCCGCGTGTCTTCGCCGCAAGAGGCCATGGACGCGTTGCCCGAAGGCGCCAACCTGTTTGTGATGAACTCCAACTACCTCGAAGAAATCAAGCGGATGACCGGTGGACGCTACGTCTATCACGCCGTTGACAGCGCTTCGTTCCAGTGACCCTTGAGATTTTGAAAATGACCGACAACAGCATCAATAAAGCCTTCGAAGCCGAGTGCCGGGAACAGATTGCCCAGCAGGGTGACGACCAGAGGCTCACTGGCCTGGCCCGGGATTTCTTCAATGAATCGGCCAGGCACAAGTACAGCTACCACTTTTCGTGGATGGGCCGTCCGATCATCCAGTTGCCACAAGACATGATGGCGATGCAGGAGATCATCTGGCAGGTCAAGCCGGACCTGGTCATCGAGTGCGGCATCGCCCACGGTGGTTCCATCATCTACTACGCCTCGTTGCTGGAGCTGCAAGGCCACGGCGAAGTACTGGGCATCGACCTCGACATTCGCCCGCACAACCGCGAAGCGATCGAAAGCCATCCGATGGCCAGGCGCATCAGGATGATCGAAGGTTCCAGCATCGACCCGGCCATCGCCGCTCAAGTGCAAGCTGCCGCCAAAGGCAAAAAAGTCATTCTGGTCCTCGACTCCAACCACACCCACGACCACGTACTCGAAGAGTTGCGCCTGTACGCGCCGCTGGTCTCGGTCGACAGCTACTGCGTGGTGATGGACACCGTGGTGGAAGACATGCCGGCCGACTTTTTCCCGGATCGTCCATGGGGTCCGGGCGACAACCCGAAAACCGCGGTATGGAAATACCTGGAAGAGAACAAGGATTTCGAGATCGACCAGCAGTTGCAAAACAAGCTGCTGATCACCGTGGCGCCGGACGGCTATCTGCGTCGCGTTCGTTAATCAAAAACAGTTTCAGGCGTCAGGCGACTGGCCGGTTGTGGGGATAGGAAAATGCAGGTTCAAAGCAGTACGCAAACCAACGTGACACCGCTGGACGAATTGTTCACGGTGGTGCTGATCACCCACAACCGCAAGGCGTTCCTGCGACGCGCGTTGCAGTACTACAGCAGTTACTCCGCCAAGGTCCTGGTGCTGGATTCATCGGTGCAGGGCGATGACAGCATCGCGGGCGATTTTCCTTCGGTCGATTATCGCCATTTGCCTGATTACACCTATCTGGGGTTTCAGCAAAAGCTTGCCTATGGGGTCAGCCAGGTTACTACGCCCTACATGGTGCTGGCCGCTGACGACGATTTCATGCTGCACGGTGCATTGACCGACTCGGTCAATTTTCTGGAAGCCAACCCCGATTACGGTATGTGCCATGGCTATTGCCTGATGTACCTCACGCACGCCAACTTCGTGCAGTACTATCGCCGTGACAAGAAGGTGCAAGAGGACTACAACGCCGAGCGTGCGCAGGATCGTATTCTCGACTACATGGGGCAGTACATACCGCCGTTCTATGCAGTGCATCGCACCGCGTTGTTGCAGGACTGGTATGCGGCGATGCCGCAAGGCACGATTTTCGAGTGGCAGGAAATCGGCCATGTGTATTACGTGCTGGCACGGGCCAAGGCGCGGATTCTGCCGATTCCGTATGTGGTTCGGGAGGTCAACTATGGCCGCTCGGATCACAACACCGAGATCATTCACGTCCTCCGTTTCCAGGATGCCCGTTCCGTCGCCGAGCGTGAGCGCTTTGCCGGGTTCCTTGCCACGTTGCCAACCGAAATAAATGAGCCGAACGCGGAGCAAACCGCAGCCTTTGCCCTGCAGAGTTTCCAGGCGCTGGCGGACAGCCTCGCCACGCGCAATGCACTGACGATCGAGCCGATCTTCGAGTCCTGGTGGAAAGACCCGACCACGGGCCCGAAACGAGTCTTCGGCCCCCGGCAATACGTCGAAATGCCGTTCTACAATCAGGCTTTTTTCGATCAGTTGACCGAGTTTGAATTCCTCCTGCATGCGATGCCCGCCGGGCGCTTGCAGCGGGAAGAAATGGAAGGTGCATTGCTCAAGCAGCACACGCTGCTGAGCACCTATTCCAATGACACGCCCGAGACTATCCAGAATCGCTTGCTGGAAGCCGTGCAGTTGGGGCCATTCAACCGTCGTGTTGTGCAGAAAATGCATCGGCAACTGCTGGATCTGGGCCAGAACGGTGATGCGCAAGTACTCGCAGACTGGATGGCGCGGCTGGACAGCGTGCCGACGTACGACAGCCGTCAAATGCTCGACAGCACGCGTTCCGGTCAGTTGATGAACTGGTTGCAGGCACGTCAGCCGAACGAGACCGCCATCGGCAAGATCAATCAGCAACTGGCGACTGTCGGGGGTGGGCCGCAGTTCGGCATTCTGTTGCTGGATCTTGAAGCTGACATGGACAAGCTTCAGGTCACCTTCGACAGCCTGATGGAAAGCGCTTTGCGCGCGTTCAAGGTGGTGGTCTTCACGACGGGGGATCTGCCAGCTGTCACGACCGAACAGAGCACCGTGCATTTCGTCAAAGTCAGCACCGCTAACTACGTCGACAAGCTGAACCAGATCGCCCGGCGCTCGAACGCCGATTGGTTGCTGTTGGCCGAGGCCGGTGACGAGTTCACCCGCAGCGGTTTCCTGCGTGCCAGCCTTGAGTTGCAGAACGCTGAAGGTTGCCGTGCAGTGGCCATGGATGAGATCCATCGTCGCACTGACGGCACGTTGAGCGACATGTTCCGCTCGGCGTTCAACCTCGATCTGCTGCAAAGCATGCCGTCGCTGACGGCCCGGCATTGGCTGATTCGACGCGAAGTCATGGTCGAGGCCGGTGGCTTTGCCCGCGAGTACAGCGATGCGCTGGAGTTCGACCTGCTGTTGCGCCTGATCGAGGCCGGGGGCCTGGCTGGCCTGGCGCATCTGGCCGAGCCGTTGCTGATCACCCCGGCCGTGGCGCCGGCGCCGAACGAGCATCAACGTCAGGCCCTCGTGCGGCATCTGGCAACCCGCGGTTATCAGGCGCAAGTGAGTGCCGAGGCATTCGGTGGCTTGCGCGTCGATTACCGCCACGCCGACCGACCGAAAGTGTCGATCATCGTCTGCAGCGATGACAATCAGGAGCACCTGCAGCGTTGCCTGGTGAGTGTGCTGCAACGCACTCGTCATCAGAACAACGAGATCATCATTGCCGATAACCACAGCCAGTCGAGCGAACTGCTGGCCTGGCTGGAAAGCCTCGAGCAAAACGGGCGTGGGCGTATTCGTCTGATCAGGAATGAGCAGTGCCTGAGCGCTTCGGCTTTGGTCAATCAAGCTGCCGCTCAGGCTCAAGGCGAGTATCTGGTGCTGCTGGCGGCGGACGCCGAAGTGCTCAACGCCAGTTGGATCGAAACCTTGCTGAACCAGGCTCAACGCCCGGAAGTCGGCGTGGTCGGCGCCAAACTGGTGGATCGTGAAGGTTCTGTGACCTGCGCCGGATTCATCCTGGGCCTTGGTGATGGTTTGGCTTCACCGTTCCTCGGCGAGAAAAAAGACGCAACGGGTTACATGCACCGGTTGCTGGTCGAGCAGAATTGTTCGGCGGTCTCCGGCGCTTGCCTGATGGTGCGCAAGGTGATTTTCGAGGCCTTGGGTGGACTGGATCAGGAGCACTTCGATGAGGCGTTCGCCGACGTCGACCTGTGCCTGAAAGCCGCCGATGCCGGGCTGTTGACCGTATGGACGCCGCAGGTGCAGATCGTCCACACCGGTACGTTGCCGAACGATGCGCAGGCCGTTGCCGCGCTGCAAGACAAGTGGCAAGCGCACTTTGCCCAAGACGTAGCCTACAACCAGAACCTTTCCCTGACCGGCAAGGGCTTCACCCTCGGCCAGGCCTCCAGTATCGACTGGGCGCAGTTGCTCGCCTAAGCCTGACGATCAGGAAACAGGACTCAAGACATGTTCAACGGTCAATCGATTTTCATCTCCGGCGGCACCGGCTCGTTCGGTCGCAACTTCATCCGCCGCTTGCTGGAGCAATATCAGCCCAAGCGCGTGGTGGTGTTCTCGCGCGATGAACTCAAGCAATACGAAATGCAGCAGACGTTCAATGCGCCGTGCATGCGTTACTTCCTCGGAGACGTACGCGACGCCGACCGTTTGCGTCAGGCGATGCGGGGCATCGATTATGTGGTGCACGCGGCCGCACTCAAGCAAGTGCCGGCGGCGGAATACAACCCGACCGAGTGCATTCGCACCAACGTCAATGGCGCGGAAAACATCATTGCCGCCGCCATCGACAATGGCGTGAAGAAAGTGGTGGCGCTGTCGACCGACAAGGCGGCCAGCCCGATCAACCTGTACGGCGCAACCAAGCTGCTGTCGGACAAACTGTTCGTGGCCGCCAACAACATTGCCGGCGAACAGCAGACCCGTTTTGCCGTGGTGCGCTATGGCAACGTGGCCGGTTCGCGGGGGTCGGTGGTGCCGTTCTTCAGCAAACTGATTGCCGATGGTGCCGAGGAGTTGCCGATCACCGATGAGCGCATGACGCGCTTCTGGATCACCCTCGACCATGGTGTGCAGTTTGTTCTCGACAGCTTTGCACGCATGCACGGTGGTGAAGTATTCGTGCCGAAGATCCCGTCGATCCGCATCGTCGATCTGGCGCGTGGCATGGCCGAGCATCTGCCGCACAAGCACGTCGGGATTCGTCCGGGTGAGAAACTGCACGAGCTGATGGTGCCGCTGGACGATGCGCGGATGACCCTGGAGTTTGCCGATCACTACACCATCCAGCCGTCGATCCGCTTCACCAGCGTCGACGTCGATTTCGCTGTCGACAAATCGGGCGAGCGCGGTCAGCCGGTGGGTGAAGAGTTCGAATACCGTTCCGACACCAATCCGCACTTCCTCTCGGTCGGGCAGATCGCCGACCTGCACGCGAGGCTGTCGAAATGATCCCTTACGGTCGGCAGAGTCTCGATCAGGCCGATATCGACGCTGTGGTCGACGTGCTGAAATCCGACTGGCTGACCCAGGGGCCGGCCATCGAGCGTTTCGAACAGGCAATGGCCGAACGTTGCCAGGCGGATTACGCGGTAGCGGTGTGCAACGCCACGGCGGCGCTGCACATTGCCTGTCTGGCGGCCGGGCTCGGCGCGGGTGATCGCTTGTGGACGACGCCGAACACTTTTCTGGCCTCGGCCAACTGCGGTCGTTATTGCGGCGCCGAGGTTGATTTTGTCGATATCGATCCGCTGACCTGGAACCTCGATACGTTCGCGCTGGCCAAGAAGCTGGAGCGGGCCGGGCGCGACGGTACGTTGCCGAAGGTTTTGGTGGCGGTGGCGTTCTCTGGGCAAAGCTGCGACATGCGCCGGATCGGCGAACTGGCCGAGCGCTACGACTTCACCGTCATCGAAGATGCTTCGCATGCGGTCGGCGCCTCATACGCCGGTCGTCCTGTGGGCTGTGGTGAATTCGCGGCGATGACCGTGTTCAGTTTTCATCCGGTGAAGATCATCACCAGTGCCGAGGGCGGCATGGTGCTGACCAATCGCGCGGAGCTGGCCGAGCGCTTGCAGCGCTTGCGCAGCCACGGCATGACCCGCGATCCGCAACAGATGAGCGAGCCCAGCCACGGCCCGTGGTATTACCAGCAGGTGGAATTGGGCTTCAATTACCGGATCACCGATTTGCAAGCCGCGCTCGGGCTGTCGCAGCTTGGCAAGCTGGATGAGTTTGTCGCCCGTCGACGTGAGCTGGCGGCGCGCTATGAGCGCTTGCTGGCCTGCCTGCCAGTGACATTGCCGAGCGCACAGTCCGAAGCCGAATCCGCCTGGCATTTGTACGTGGTGCGTTTGCAGCGCGAGCGCATCAACCTCAGCCATCGTCAGGTGTTCGAAGGCTTGCGCGCGGCCGGGGTCGGGGTGAATCTGCACTATATTCCGGTGCACTTGCAGCCTTACTATCAAGACCTGGGTTTTACCGAGGGAGACTTTCCCGAGGCCGAACGTTATTACGCAGAAGCGATCAGCCTGCCGCTGTTTCCACTGCTGACTGATGAGCAACAGGACTACGTGGTCGAGCAATTGCGACGGCTGGTTCTTGAGGAGTAGGACAAGGTGAGCTGCGTTGCGATCATCCCCGCCCGTGGTGGCAGCAAGCGCATTGCGCGCAAGAACCTGAAGCCGTTCGACGGCGTGCCGATGATCGTCCGTTCGATTCGCACGGCGCTGGAATCGGGATTGTTCGAGCGCGTGGTTGTCAGCACCGACGACGAAGAGATTGCCCAGGTAGCGCGAGCGCATGGCGCCGACGTGCCGTTCATGCGGCCTGCCGATCTGGCCGATGATTTCACCGGTACTGCTGCTGTGATCGTCCACGCCTTGCAGCAGTTGCCGGGCTTCGATTACGCCTGTTGCGTGTACGCCACCGCGCCGCTGTTGCAGGCGCGGTATTTGCGTCAGGGTTTTGATTTGCTGGAGCTGCGTGGGGACAAATCCTTTGCCTTCTCCGTCAGCAGTTTCGGTTTCCCGATCCAGCGTGCGTTGACCCTCGACGGGCAGGGCGCGCTGACGGCGTTGTATCCGGAATTTCGTAATACCCGCTCACAGGATCTGCCTGAAGCCTTTCAGGATGCCGGCCAGTTCTACTGGGGGCGCAGCGAGGCCTGGTTGCGCGGCGAGGTGTTGTTCTCACCGGCCAGTCTGCCGGTGATCGTGCCGCGGCATCTGGTACAGGACATCGACACGCCAGAAGACTGGACGCGCGCCGAGTATCTGTACGCCGCGCTCAAGGCGGGCGGAGAGCTTTCATGAGAGTGCTGATCCGTGCCGACGCCTCGCCGACCATCGGCAGCGGCCACATCGCTCGTTGCCTGAGTTTGGCGCGGGTGCTGCGCAAGCAGGGCAGTCATGTGGCGTTTGCCTGTCGGCGCTTGCCGGGACATCGGCTCGACGCCTTGCAGGTCGATGGTTTCGAGACGTTCGCGCTACCCGAGCGCTATGTCGATGAAGACCCGCAGCAGACCATCGAAGCGATGCTGCCTTGGCGGGCCGACATTGATGCGCTAGCCCAATTGCTTGATGGTCACGCCGGGTTCGACTGGATCATCGTCGACCACTATGGCCTCGATCATCAGTGGCAAACGGCAGCCCGGCGCTGGGCACCACGGATTGCCGCGGTGGATGATCTGGGGACTCGGCGCTACAGCGTCGATCTGCTGCTCAATCAGAACTTGTCGGGCCTGACCGAGAATTACCCACCACTGCTGCCTGAAGGTTGCCGCACGCTGCTCGGCCCGCGCTACGCCATGTTGCGTGAAGAGTTCAGTTGCCCGGCCATTGCGATCAAACCCAGGGCGCAGCGGGTGCTGGTGAACTTCGGTGGTTTCGACGCGGCGATGCAGACCCATCACGCTATGTTGGCGCTGGCCGATTTTGCAGAGTTGGAAGTGGACTTTGTCGCCGGCGCCGATAACCCGGCATGGGCGCAGATGCAGGCGCTGGCCGAGACTCGGCCGAACTGGCATCTGCACAGTTTTGTCAGCGATTTTTATCAGCGCATGAGCGCGGCCGATCTGTTTATCGGCGCGGGTGGCGGTACCAGTTGGGAGCGCGCGGCCATGGGCCTGCCGACGATTTGTATCGCCGTGTCGAACAACCAGCAGGCCAATGGCGAAGTGATGGCGGCAGCGGGGGCGCATGTGTTCCTGGGCGCTCGCGAGCAGGTCAGCGTCGAGCAATTGCGCCAGGCCATCGGCTTTGTCGCCGGGAATTTTTATTTGCGTCAAAGTCTCGCCGATCGTTCGCGGCGACTGGTCGATGGTGGCGGTGCGCTTCGCGTCGCGGTAGCGCTGGCCGGTGCGGTGCTCAACCTGCGCGTGGCGACTACGCAAGATGCTCAGTTGTTGTTCGAAGGGCGCAATGCCAAGGCAGTGCGGCGCTGGTCGAAAAATCAAGGCGTGATCGACTGGGCGCAACACCTGAACTGGTTGAACGCAAGTTTGGGCAAACCGCAGTGTCTGCTGTTGATTGCCGAGGCCGATGATGGGCCGGTGGGGGTCTTGCGTTATGACTTGCGCGGGCTCGAGGCCGAAGTGTCGATTTTTCTGCTCGAGGGGCGTTTTGGGCTCGGCTGGGGCAGGGCGTTGCTGGCTCGCGGCGAATCGTTCGTCAGCGAATACTGGCCGCAATTGACGGCCATTACGGCCCAGGTGCTGCCCGCCAATCACCCCTCATTGAATGTTTTTCGAGACGCCGGGTTCACTCAAAGTGCCTGCGCGTTCACCCGTGTTTTGAAGGAACATCCCCATGCCTAGTTTCAAGATTGGCGACCGCCTGATCGGTGCCGACGCGCCGCCGTTCATCATTGCCGAGATGAGCGGCAACCATAACCAGTCGCTGGACATTGCACTGCAAATCGTCGAAGCGGCGGCCAGGGCCGGCGCGCATGCCTTGAAACTGCAAACCTATACAGCCGGGACCATGACTCTGGATATTGCCGAGGGTGAGTTCTTCATCAAGGATCCGGGCAGTCTGTGGGCGGGCACCTCGCTCTACGATTTGTATGAAAAGGCCCATACGCCGTGGGAATGGCATGCGCCGATTTTCGCCCGGGCCAAGGAGTTGGGGATACTGGCGTTCTCGACGCCGTTCGATGACACGGCGGTGGATTTCCTCGAAAGCCTCGATGTGCCGGCCTACAAGATCGCCAGTTTCGAAAATACGGATTTGCCGTTGATCCGACGTGTGGCCGCCACCGGCAAGCCGCTGATCATCTCCACCGGCATGGCCAGCATCGCCGAGCTTGACGAAACCGTGCGCGCGGCCCGCGAGGCCGGTTGCAAGGATATGGTGCTGCTCAAGTGCACCAGTACTTATCCAGCGACCCCGCTCAACAGCAACGTGCGCACGATCCCGCATCTGCGCGAATTGTTCGGTTGTGAAGTGGGACTGTCCGACCACTCCATGGGCGTTGGCGTGTCTGTCGCCGCTGTGGCGCTCGGCGCGACCGTGGTGGAAAAACACTTCACCCTTGACCGCGCGGCCGGCGGGGTGGATGCCGGTTTCTCGCTGGAACCTGAGGAAATGGCCAGTCTGGTGCTCGAGACCGAACGCGCCTGGCAGGCCATGGGTCAGGTGCAATACGGCCCCACCGAGGCCGAGCGCAAGTCGCTGGTGTATCGCCGTTCACTGTACGTCACCGCTGAAATGGCCGCCGGTGAGCTGTTTACCGAGGACAATCTGCGCGCCATTCGTCCGGGTCTCGGTTTGCCGCCCAAGCATACCGATGCGCTACTCGGTCGCCGCGCTCGGGCCCCGATCAAGCGCGGCACGCCGCTGGACTGGTCATTGGTTGAATGACCCGATATGCAACCGATTCGGCAAAATAGCGTGACCTGCGAGTCATAACGCGCATCTTCACTGTATTGTATTGATCGGGGAGGTGGCGCCTGGCCCTTTATCGGATCCAGTGATGGCCCTTTGCGCTCCCCGTGGCTGTCCGTTGTGGCGGCCGTTTTCTGTTTGTCGGCGCCCCTCGAATCCTTGCGAGCGGTGGTCTTGGGCTGTTTTTTATTGGGAAGCCGTAATGATTGGCATAAAAAGCATTGCGAGCTACGTTCCTGTAGCCGGCGTGGACAATTACGCACAAGGTGCAAAATTCGAGAAGGATGAAGAATTCATCCTCGGCAAGATCGGTTCGGCATTCCTGCCGCGCAAAGGCGCTGAACAGGAAACCTCCGATTTGTGCGTGGAAGCGGCCAATGCGCTGTTTGCCGGCAACCCTGATCTGAAACGTGAATCGATCGACGCACTGATCGTCGTCACCCAGAACGGTGACGAAGAAGGCCTGCCGCACACCGCGGCGATCGTGCAGGACAAACTCGGTCTGTCGACCAATGTCGCTGCGTTCGATATTTCCCTGGGCTGCTCCGGTTATGTATACGGCATCTACGCGATCAAGGGCTTCATGGAAGCCGCTGGTCTGAAGAACGGCCTGTTGATCACCGCTGACCCCTATTCGAAGATCGTCGACCCGGAAGATCGCAACACCACCATGCTCTTCGGTGATGCCGCTACCGCGACCTGGATGGGTGAAGATCCGTCCTGGGCGCTGGGCAAGGCCAAGTTCGGCACCGACGGTTCTGGCGCACCGCACCTGAAAGTCACCGATGGCGTGTTCTTCATGAACGGCCGTCAGGTGTTCAACTTTGCGCTGCTCAAAGTACCGGCACACTTGCACGAATTGCTCAACGACTCAGGCCTCAAGGCCGATGACATCGATGCGTTCTGCATTCACCAGGGCAGTGCGGCGATAGTCGATGCCGTGGCGCGGCGCTTCGAAGGCGAGCCGGAGAAGTTCATCAAGGACATGGTCGAGACGGGTAATACCGTTTCGTCGAGTGTTCCGCTGCTGCTGGAAAAACACGTGCTCGATTCTGACTGGAAGCGCATTGCGATCAGCGGTTTTGGCGTAGGTTTGTCCTGGGGGTCGGCGATCATCTATCGTCCCTGAGCAAGCTCTTTATCGGTAAATCGCGGCACAATAAAGCGCTCAAGGTGTAACCTTGAGCGCTATTTTTTTGCCCGAATTTTCACGAGGCGCCATGAGCGAGTTTTTTCAATCGAATGCCGACGTTATCCAGCGTCGCTGGCCTCTGGTGGCTGCCCGTCTGTTGGCGGAAGATCCGTCATCGCTGCAGGCGGATCTGGTGGAAGGGCTGGGTTCGACGTTGAGCATCAACGGCATTCAACTGACCAGCCGCCATGACCGAACGCGCGAGGCGCAAATCCAGGCGGCGAGCCTGGCGCGCAACAGTCTGGTGCTGCACGTCTACGGCACCGGGCTGGGCGATCTGCAACTGGAACTGTTGCAGCGTCCGCAGCTCAAGCAATTGCACGTGCATCTGCTCAACGGTGCGGTGTTTGCGTTGGTTCTGCAGTTGCTCGATCAACAGCCGTGGCTCAAAGATCCGCGCATCGAATTGCATTACGCCGGCGATCTTGCGGAAATCTGCCTGCCGTTTTTCGCGTTGCCCTCGGAGTTGGTATTGGCCGACGACTACAACGCCAGGATCCGTGATCGGCTGATCAGCGAAACCCACCTGAGCTTCAATAATCGCGAGTTCGACCCGCAATCACCGGAAGTCGTCGAGCGCTTGCAAGCCGGCAAGACGCTGCTGCAGGGTGATGGCGATGTGGCTGAGCTGTTCGGTTCGCAGACTGGGCGCGATGTTTTCGTGATTGCCACGGGGCCGAGTCTGGAACTGCACTTCGAGCGCCTGCGAGCCATTCGCGAGCAAGCCGAGCGGCCGTTGTTCATTTGTGTCGATACGGCATATCGCCCGTTGCTGGAACACGGCATTCGTCCAGACTTTGTGGTCACCATCGATCAGCGCATTTCGGCCCGGCATCTGCCGCCGACGGACACTGCTTCAATAGCGCTGGCCTATATGCCCATGGTCGATCCGCAGGTGCTCAAGGACTGGCAAGGAGTGCGCTACGCCGCTTACTCGGCCAGTCCGATCTATCAGGCGATTCGCCATCAATTGCCTCGCGGTGAACTGTATGTCGGTGGCAGTGTGATTCATCCGGCGGTGGATCTGGCGGTGAAAATGGGTGCGGCGCAGATCACTCTGTTCGGTGCCGACTTTGCTTTTCCTGGCGACAAGACCCATGCCGGTTGGGGCGACGGTGATCTGGGGCCGCAACTGGTCGCAGCCAAACACTGGGTGCTCGATGGCCATGGACAGCGAATCAAGACCCAGCTCAACTTTCGCAGTTATCTGTGCGAACTGGAGCGCTACATCGCCAGGCATCCGCAGGTGCGTTTCCATAACACCAGCCGGGCAGGAGCGATGATTGCCGGAACAGTGTTTGATCCGGAGTGGGCGGTATGAGCGTGAGCGATTCGTTTGTTGTCAGGGCGCGCGAGTGCGCCGTCCTGTTTCGCCTGGGGCGGGATGTGGAGGCCGGGGGCGTGATGATCGATCTTGTGACCGATATACAGCCGTCATTCGACAAGGCATCGCAGCAAAGTCAGCAGCAGTGGGTGCAGGTGCTTGCTCAGATGCTGCAATGCCAGGAAACCCAGAATTGGCTGGCGTTGGCCGACTATCTGGAATACGAGCTGGTACAGGTGGTGACTGACAATCTGTCCATTTGAACAATTTTGCTCTGTCGCGGCTGACAGGAGGGCATTGTTCTGAGTGAGTGGCGAATTCCTGACGCCATTTATTCGCTGTTGGGCAGCAGCCAAGACCTTGATTTACGGGGAGGTGGCCAGCTGATGGCAAAAAATTTCGAAATTCTGCTAAAGCAACCTGCGTTGGCGACGATAACTACTACGAAGGTTCTCTAGGCCATACCGGGCGGTTGCCAGGGCCGGAAGCCGTAGTACCCAACCAACGAGGAATTCGTCATGGCTTTAACAGTAAACACCAACACTACTTCCCTGGGTGTTCAGAAGAACCTGAACCGTGCGTCCGACGCACTGTCGACCTCGATGTCCCGTCTGTCCTCCGGCCTGAAAATCAACAGCGCTAAAGACGACGCCGCTGGCCTGCAGATCGCTACCCGCATGACTTCGCAAATCCGTGGTCAGACCATGGCTATCAAAAACGCCAACGACGGTGTTTCGATCGCTCAGACCGCTGAAGGCGCTCTGCAAGAGTCGAGCAACATTCTGCAACGTATGCGTGAAATCTCGCTGCAATCGCGCAACGACTCGAACGGTACTGCTGACCGTACCGCTCTGGACAAAGAATTCCAACAGTCCGTTGCTGAACTGACCCGTATCGCTCAATCGACCAACCTGAACGGTAAGGCTCTGATCGACGGTACTGCTGGTGCGATGGAGTTCCAGGTAGGTTCGAACACAACTTCCGACAACCAGATCACTCTGACCCTGTCGACCAGCTTCGACGCCAGCGCCCTGGGCATGACCGGTATGGTCATCTCTGGTTTGGACAACACCACCAACCACACCAACGTTGACGCTTCGATCTCGGCAATCGATGCTGCCCTGGCAAACATCAACGCCACTCGCGCTGACCTGGGTGCTGCTCAGAACCGTTTCTCGACCACCATCTCCAACCTGCAGAACATCAACGAAAACGCCAGCGCTGCACTGAGCCGCGTACAGGATACCGACTTCGCTGCTGAAACTGCACAGCTGACCAAGCAACAAACTCTGCAACAAGCTTCCACCGCAGTTCTGGCTCAGGCCAACCAACTGCCATCCGCTGTACTGAAACTGCTTCAGTAATAGCCGATGAGTTTTGGCGGGGGAGTGCGCTTGCGTGCTCTCTCGCTTTTTCACTTTGAGAGGTGATGGACATGGATATGAGCGTCAAGCTGAACTTGTCTTATCCTGCGGCACAGCAGGCGACGACTGTTGCCGACAAGCCTGCGCAGAAGCCTCGAGCGGAAACTGCGCAAGTGGTAGCCGTCAAGGAAGAAAGTAAAAGCGCAAAAACCGAACAGGAAAAACTGAAGATGGCCGTTGAGGAAATCGAAAAGTTCGTACAGTCGGTCAAGCGTAACCTGGAGTTTTCGATTGATGAGCCTTCAGGCAAGGTAGTGGTCAAAGTGATTGCCGGCGACTCCGGTGAGGTGATCCGCCAGATCCCCAACGAAGAAGTCCTGAAACTGGCAAACAGTTTGAATGATGCAAGCAGCCTGTTGTTCAGCGCAAAAGCCTGACAGCTGGCACGAATTTTGTTGCTATGTTCTTTTGGGCGTTGTAGTGGTCAAAAGGCCGGCGACACACTGAAGGGAGCTCCACATGGCAAGTCCAATTCTACCGGGTCTGGGTTTAGGCTCCGGCCTCGATACCACCGCCATCGTCAAAGCATTGGTGGATGCAGATAAGGCCGCCAAGCAGAATCAGATCACTCGTCAGACGACTATCAACACTTCGCAGATCTCCGCGATTGGTAGCCTCAAAAGTGTCCTGGCGAACTTTCAGACTGCGATCAAGAATCTGGGCGATACCAAAAACCCGCAATTCCTGGGTTTCACTGCGACGTCCGCCGATCCGAAAGTGCTGACAGCGGTAGCCAGCAATACGGCCGTCAACGGTACGTATTCGATCAAGGTCACCAACCTTGCGACCTCCTCCAAAGTGGCGACTGCCGCTTTTGTCGGCGGTGCAACCAGCTCTATTCCTCAAGGTACGCTGAATATCACGCAAAATGGCGTCAGCCGTCCCGTGACCATTCCGGCGGGCGCAACGTTGCAATCGGTGCGTGATGCGATCAACACCCAGCAGGGCGCCAACGGCTTCAGCGCCAACATCGTGACCGACCAGTACGGTTCGCGTCTGGTGATGGGGTCGACGACGACCGGTGCCGGTTCCGATATCACCCTCAGCGGTATTGCAGGCCTGGAAATCACAGCTGGCCAAAAAATGGACACGCCGCCGACGGCGGCCTCGGCCGGTGCCATCGGCGAGTTCGCGATGGATGCGAACTTCAGCGTGGATGGTCTCGCGCTGACCAGCAAGAGCAACACGGTCGATAAGGCGATCTCCGGCTTGACCCTTAATCTGGTCGCCGGTGGTAACGCAACCTCAACGGTAACAGTTGGTCCGAACAACGATGGCTTGAAAAAATCCATTCAGACGTTCGTAGACGCTTACAACCAGGTCGTGACCAGCGTGAATTCCTTGACCAAGCCAACTCTGGATGCCGACGGCAAGCCGACCGTTGCGGCAGCGTTGACCGGCGATCCTCTGACGCGCGGTATTCTGGCGTCGATTCGTGAGCCGCTGACCACTACGGGGGCGGGTGACAAACTCACGGTTCTGTCGCAGTTGGGTATTACCACCAACCAGAAGACCGGTGCGCTGGATTTCGACAGTACCAAGTTCACCGCCGCGATGGGTACGCAGCAGCTCGGTGGTGAGGTCCAGAAGCTGTTCCTGGGCGACCCGACAGCGACCGGTGCTGCCTCCAAAGGCTTGCTGGATCGTATGAACGATGCCATCACGCCTTATACCGTTACCGGCAAGGACGGCATCCTGGATGCGCGCTCGACCAACCTGGCCAAGGCCAAGACCAATCTGTCCAACCAGCAGTTGGCTCTGGATCGTCGGGTTGCAACGCTGACTGCCGTGTTGACCAAAAAGTACAACGACATGGACACTCTGGTCGGAAAGCTGAAGGCCACTGCCAGCAACATTACTTCGATGTTCGAAGCAATCTCGGCGCAGCAGAAGAACAGCTGATAGCGCTGTAGACGCCAAAAGCCCGGCGACGTTTTTGGCGTTCCGGGCTTTTTGCATTTGCATCTAAAGTTTTTTGACGCGTCGTCGATATGCTGGTTATACGAACCAAAGATTTCAGATGAGGTACAACATGAATCCAATGTTAGCCCTTCGCCAATATCAGAAGATTGGCGCTCAGGCCCAGACTTCCGAAGCCAGCCCTCATCGTCTGGTGCAAATGCTGATGGAGGGAGGCCTGGATCGAATTGCCCAGGCCAAAGGCGCGATCGAACGCAAAGACATCCCGAACAAGGGGGTGTTCATCAGCAAGGCTATCGGCATTATCGGTGGTCTGCGTGAAGGTCTGGATCTGGATAACAAGGCTGAGTCGGTGGGCGAGCTGGACAGTCTCTACGCGTACATGATGAAGCGTCTGGCGCAAGCCAACGTCAATACCGATCCAAAGATCCTCGATGAAGTCGCTGACCTGCTGAGCACGGTCAAGGACGGCTGGGATGCCATCGGCACGCCAGGTCCTCAGTTTTAAGGAGATCACCATGAGTCTTGTATTGCAGCGAATCGAACAAACCCGGGAAGGTCTTGTTGGCGCTCTGGCCGAGCGTAACTGGGAAGCCATCGGGGAGTTGGACCAGGCTTGCCGTTCCTGCATGGAAGACGTCTTGAGTGAACCTTCGGTGGACGAGGCGGCGTTGCGCGATAATCTTGAAGAGTTGCTGGGGGTCTACAAGCAGCTGCTTGAGGCGGCAACGGGAGAGAGGCAGGCGATAGTCGATGAGATGTCGCAGATCACCCAAGCACAAAACGCGGCAAAGGTTTACCATCTGTTTGGTTAATTAATCCCCGGTTAATCCAAACAAGTGCGCCATAAATTTGACTGTGCACGGTTTTTTGACTTAACTAGTGGCTGGTTCCAGATTTCAGTCGTCTTCAGGCATATCAGGCCTGCAAGCGTTTAGCTTGCCCCAGCATTTTGGGCATTGAGTTGACTAGGGAAGTTGCTATTGCATGTGGCGTGAAACCAAAATTCTGCTGATTGATGACGATAGCGTCCGCCGCCGCGACCTGGCGGTGATTTTAAATTTTCTCGGCGAAGAAAATTTACCCTGCGGTAGCCATGACTGGCAGCAGGCTGTCGGCTCTTTGTCGTCAAGTCGTGAAGTGATCTGTGTCCTCATCGGGACGGTCAATGCTCCTGGTGCACTTCTGGGCTTGCTTAAGACACTCTCGACATGGGATGAGTTCCTTCCGGTTTTGTTAATGGGCGATAATTCTTCCATTGACCTGCCGGAAGACCAGCGTCGGCGAGTGCTTTCGACCCTCGAAATGCCGCCCAGCTACAGCAAATTGCTCGATTCGCTGCACCGTGCCCAGGTCTATCGCGAGATGTACGACCAGGCCCGCGAGCGCGGTCGTCATCGCGAACCCAATCTTTTCCGCAGTCTTGTCGGCACCAGTCGGGCGATTCAACACGTCCGCCAGATGATGCAGCAAGTCGCCGACACCGATGCCAGCGTGCTGATTCTCGGTGAGTCCGGCACCGGTAAGGAAGTGGTTGCGCGCAACCTGCACTACCATTCCAAGCGCCGCGAAGCGCCGTTCGTGCCGGTCAACTGCGGGGCGATCCCGGCCGAGTTGCTGGAAAGCGAATTGTTCGGCCATGAGAAGGGCGCCTTCACCGGGGCGATCACCAGCCGTGCCGGTCGATTCGAACTGGCCAACGGCGGCACACTGTTCCTCGATGAAATCGGCGACATGCCGCTGCCGATGCAGGTCAAGCTGCTGCGCGTGTTGCAGGAGCGCACCTTCGAGCGCGTGGGCAGCAACAAGACCCAGAGCGTCGACGTGCGCATCATTGCGGCGACCCACAAGAATCTCGAAAGCATGATCGAGATCGGCACCTTCCGCGAAGACCTGTACTACCGCCTGAATGTGTTCCCGATCGAGATGGCGCCGCTGCGTGAGCGCGTCGAAGACATTCCGCTGCTGATGAACGAGCTGATCTCGCGCATGGAGCACGAGAAGCGTGGTTCGATCCGTTTCAACTCGGCGGCGATCATGTCGCTGTGCCGCCATGGCTGGCCTGGCAACGTCCGCGAGCTGGCCAACCTGGTGGAGCGCATGGCGATCATGCATCCATACGGCGTGATCGGTGTGGTCGAGTTGCCGAAGAAATTCCGCTACGTCGACGATGAAGACGAGCAAATGGTCGACAGCCTGCGCAGCGATCTGGAAGAGCGCGTGGCCATCAACGGCCATACCCAGGACTTCACCGCCAATGCCATGTTGCCGCCGGAAGGCCTGGACCTGAAGGACTACCTGGGTAGTCTGGAACAGGGGCTGATCCAGCAGGCGCTGGATGATGCCAATGGCATTGTGGCCCGCGCGGCCGAGCGCCTGCGCATCCGTCGTACCACGCTGGTGGAAAAGATGCGCAAGTACGGCATGAGCCGTCGTGATGGAGACGAACAGGCGGATGATTGACGCCTGTTTTCCAATTCATTCATTTATAAGCAGTTTTTTTTAGGCACGGGTATTGCTACGTCCCTCGCAACGTTCCGTTTCACTGACGGTCAGCCAAGCGAGAGAGCACCATGCCCCCATCCGCCCAGATATCTCCTGCCTCAGATGCTTTTGGGGATGCTTCGCGGCAACTGTCGTCCGTAGAGCAGGCGAGCCGGCTTGGCCTCGAGCAGGCATTCGCGCTGTTCAATCAGATGTCCAGTCAGTTGACCGATTCCTACAGCATGCTTGAAGCCCGGGTCACCGAGCTCAAGGGTGAACTGGCGGTGGTCAGCGCCCAGCGCATGCAGGAACTGGCGGAAAAAGAACGCCTGGCCAACCGCCTGCAAAACCTCCTCGATCTGTTGCCCGGCGGTGTCATCGTCATCGACGCCCAGGGCATTGTGCGCGAAGCCAATCCGGCGGCGTGCGAGTTGCTGGGGTTGCCGCTGGAAGGTGAATTGTGGCGCCACGTCATTGCCCGCTGTTTTGCGCCGCGCGAAGACGATGGCCATGAAGTCTCCCTCAAGGATGGTCGGCGCCTGTCGATCGCCACGCGCTCACTGGACGCCGAGCCAGGCCAGTTGGTGTTGCTCAACGACCTGACCGAAACCCGCCATCTGCAGGATCAACTGGCCCGTCATGAGCGGCTGTCGTCGTTGGGGCGCATGGTCGCTTCGTTGGCGCATCAGATACGTACGCCGTTGTCCGCCGCGCTGCTGTATGCCAGTCATTTGACCGAGCAAGAGCTGCCGGTCGCTACCCAGCAGCGCTTTGCCGGGCGCCTCAAGGAGCGCCTGCACGAACTGGAACACCAGGTGCGCGACATGCTGGTTTTCGCCCGGGGCGAGTTGCCGCTGACCGACCGCGTGACCCCCGGTCAATTGATGCAATCGTTGCAAGCGGCGGCGCTGACCCACGTTCAGGATCTGCCGATCCGCTGGCAGTGCGACAGTCATTCGGGGGAGTTACTGTGCAATCGCGACACCCTGGTCGGCGCGATCCTCAATCTCATCGAGAACGCCATTCAGGCCAGTGCCGGTCAAATTCGTCTCAAGATTCACCTCTACACCCGCGGCAACAGTCTGCGCCTGTGCGTCAGCGACAGTGGCTGCGGTATCGACGCTGTCGTTCTGGCGCGATTGGGTGAGCCCTTTTTTACCACCAAGACTACCGGTACAGGTCTTGGCCTGACCGTAGTCAAGGCAGTGGCGCGTGCTCATCAGGGAGAATTGCAGTTGCGTTCGCGGCTCGGTCGCGGCACTTGCGCGCAGGTGATCCTGCCGTTGTTCAGCGGTGCTCAAGGAGCGGAGTGACACAGATGGGTATCAAGGTTCTGTTGGTCGAAGACGACCGCGCGTTGCGCGAGGCGCTGGCCGATACGCTGTTGCTCGCGGGGCACGATTACAAGGCGGTGGGTTCGGCAGAGGAGGCGTTGCTTGCCGTTGGCGACGAGGCCTTCAATCTGGTGATCAGCGACGTCAACATGCCGGGCATGGACGGCCACCAGTTGCTCGGCCTGTTGCGAGCACGGCAGCCGCAGTTGCCGGTATTGCTGATGACCGCCCACGGTGCGGTCGAGCGCGCGGTCGATGCGATGCGCCAAGGGGCGGCGGATTACCTGGTCAAGCCATTCGAGCCCAAGGCTTTGCTCGATCTGGTGGGGCGTCATGCCCTGGGCAATCTCGGCCTGACCGAAGGCGAAGGGCCGGTGGCATTCGAGCCGGCGAGCGCGCAGCTACTTGAGTTGGCGGCGCGGGTCGCACGCAGCGATTCCACGGTGTTGATCTCGGGTGAGTCCGGCACGGGCAAGGAAGTGCTGGCGCGATACATCCACCAACACTCCCATCGCGCCAGTCAGCCATTCATTGCGATCAACTGCGCGGCGATCCCGGACAACATGCTCGAAGCGACCTTGTTCGGCCACGAGAAGGGCTCCTTCACCGGCGCCATCGCCGCGCAAGCCGGCAAGTTCGAACAGGCTGACGGCGGCACTATTCTGCTCGACGAAATTTCCGAAATGCCCCTGGGGCTCCAGGCCAAACTGCTGCGCGTGCTGCAAGAGCGCGAGGTCGAAAGGGTTGGGGCGCGCAAACCGATCACATTGGACATTCGTGTGGTCGCCACCACCAACCGCGACCTGGCGGGGGAAGTGGCGGCGGGGCGCTTCCGCGAGGATCTTTACTATCGCCTGTCGGTGTTTCCCCTGGCCTGGCGCCCATTGCGCGAGCGCACCGCCGACATACTGCCGCTGGCCGAGCGACTGCTGGCCAGATACGTCAATAAAATGAAGCATTCGGCTGCCAGATTGTCCCCCGAGGCCCAGGCGTGCCTGATCGGTTATCCGTGGCCGGGTAACGTGCGTGAACTGGACAACGCGATTCAACGTGCGCTGATTCTGCAGCAGGGTGGCTTGATCCAGCCGCAGGATTTCTGCCTGGCCGGGCCGGTGGCCTGCGCTCCATTGCCTGCATTGGCTGCGGCGCCGGCGCGTGCGGTGGAAATCGAGTCCGAGTCGGCCGGTGCGCTGGGTGATGACCTGCGTCGCCGTGAATTCCAGATGATCATCGATACCCTGCGCGGCGAGCGCGGTCGTCGCAAAGAGGCGGCCGAGCGCCTGGGTATCAGCCCGCGAACCCTGCGCTACAAGCTGGCGCAGATGCGCGATGCCGGCATGGATGTGGAAGCGTACTTGTTCTCCACCTGAAAGTTGACGGAATCAACACTGATCTAAATGTGGGAGCGGGCTTGCTCGCGAAAGCTGTAGACCAGTCAGCATCTCTGTTGAATGGAAAACCGTATTCGCGAGCAAGCCCGCTCCCACATTTGTTTTGCGGTGGTTCACGGTTGAGCAAAGCCCGGAATTGGCTTTTGTTTAGAGCAGTCACGGAGCTGGCACCCTTGTTGCTAACACCTCATGACCCGCCGAGTGAGTGTCAAAAAATTGCGGGTCGTCAAAGAGAGAGACCATGAGCCAAGGTATTGAATTCAATCGGTTGATGCTGGATATGCGCGCCATGCAAATGGATGCCATGTCTGCGCCGAAATCGACTGCCGTCCCTGAAATGACGGGCAGCAGCTTTTCCGACATGTTCGGTCAAGCCATCAATAAAGTGAACGACACCCAACAGGCCTCCACGCAGTTGGCCAGTGCGTTCGAAATCGGCAAAAGCGGCGTCGATCTCACGGATGTGATGATTTCCTCGCAGAAGGCCAGCGTGTCGTTCCAGGCGTTGACCCAGGTGCGCAACAAAGTGGTTCAGGCCTACCAAGACATCATGCAGATGCCGGTTTAAAGGACGAGATTGAGTCATGGCAGAAGCAGTCGCCGATAACGTTCCGGCCAAGGCCACTCCAATAGACGGCAAGCCGCCGCTGTTCGGGTTGTCCTTCCTGGAAAACCTCTCCGAGATGACCATGTTGCGTCAGGTGGGCCTGTTGGTCGGCCTGGCGGCGAGCGTGGCGATTGGTTTTGCCGTGGTGTTGTGGTCCCAGCAACCGGACTACCGGCCTCTGTACGGCAGCCTTGCCGGCATGGACGCCAAGCAGGTCATGGATACCCTGGCTTCCGCCGATATCCCGTACACCGTCGAACCCAATTCCGGTGCCTTGCTGGTCAAGGCCGATGACCTGTCCCGTGCGCGGCTCAAGCTCGCGGCCGCTGGTGTCACTCCCAGCGACGGCAACATCGGTTTTGAAATCCTCGACAAGGAACAGGGGTTGGGCACCAGCCAGTTCATGGAGGCGACCCGCTACCGTCGCGGCCTTGAAGGCGAACTGGCCCGCACCATCTCCAGCCTGAACAACGTCAAGGGTGCCCGTGTGCACCTGGCGATCCCGAAAAGTTCGGTGTTCGTGCGCGACGAGCGCAAGCCGAGCGCTTCGGTTCTGGTTGAACTCTATTCCGGTCGCTCCCTGGAGCCCGGCCAGGTCGTGGCCATCATCAACCTGGTGGCGACAAGCGTTCCTGAACTCGGCAAGTCGCAGATCACCGTCGTCGACCAGAAGGGCAACCTGCTCTCGGACCAGGCGGAAAACTCCGAGCTGACCATGGCCGGCAAGCAGTTCGACTACAGCCGTCGCATGGAAAGCATGCTCACCCAGCGCGTGCACAACATCCTGCAGCCGGTGCTGGGCAACGATCGCTACAAGGCCGAAGTCTCGGCCGACGTGGATTTCAGTGCGGTCGAGTCGACTTCCGAGCAATTCAACCCGGATCAACCGGCGTTGCGCAGCGAGCAGTCGGTCAACGAACAACGTACCGCCAGCAATGGCCCGCAAGGCGTGCCGGGTGCCCTGAGCAACCAGCCGCCAGCGCCGGCCTCCGCGCCGCAGACCACCGGCGGCACGCCAGGTGCAGCAGGCATGGTGCAGCCGGGCCAGCCGCTGGTTGATGCCAATGGCCAGCAAATCATGGACCCGGCCACCGGTCAGCCGATGCTCGCTCCGTACCCGGCGGACAAGCGTCAACAATCGACCAAGAACTTCGAACTCGACCGCTCCATCAGCCACACCAAGCAGCAGCAGGGCCGGTTGAATCGCCTGTCGGTGTCGGTGGTGGTCGATGATCAGGTCAAGATCAACCCGGCCAACGGCGAAACCACCCGTGCGCCATGGAGCGCCGATGAATTGGCGCGCTTCACTCGCCTGGTGCAGGACGCGGTCGGCTTCGATGCCAGCCGTGGCGACAGCGTCAGCGTGATCAACATGCCGTTCTCCGCCGAGCGCGGTGAAGTGATTGCCGAAATCCCGTTCTACTCCCAGCCGTGGTTCTGGGACATCGTCAAGCAAGTGCTGGGCGTGCTGTTCATTCTGGTGCTGGTGTTCGGTGTGCTGCGTCCGGTGCTCAACAACATCACCGGTGGTGGCAAGGGCAAGCAGCTGGCCGGCATTGGCAGCGACGTCGAGTTGGGTGGCATGGGCGGTCTGGACGGCGAACTGGCCAACGACCGCGTCAGCCTCGGTGGCCCGACCAGCATCCTGTTGCCGAGCCCGAGCGAAGGCTATGACGCTCAGTTGAACGCAATCAAGAGTCTGGTGGCAGAAGATCCGGGTCGTGTGGCCCAGGTCGTGAAAGAGTGGATTAACGCAGATGAGTGATAACAGAGCCGTTGCCGCCAAACTGTCCAAGGTCGACAAAGCCGCAATCCTGTTGCTGTCCCTGGGCTCCACCGATGCTGCCCAGGTGCTGCGCCACATGGGGCCCAAAGAGGTTCAACGCGTGGGCGTGGCCATGGCCCAGATGGGTAATGTGCACCGCGAGCAGGTCGAGCAGGTGATGAGCGAGTTCGTCGATATCGTCGGCGACCAGACCAGCCTGGGCGTCGGCTCCGACGACTATGTGCGCAAGATGCTCACCCAGGCCCTGGGCGAAGACAAGGCCAATGGCTTGATCGACCGCATCCTGCTCGGTGGCAACACCAGTGGCCTCGACAGCTTGAAGTGGATGGAGCCGCGCGCCGTCGCCGACGTGATCCGTTATGAGCACCCGCAGATCCAGGCGATCGTGGTGGCGTATCTCGACCCGGACCAGGCCGGTGAAGTGCTCGGCAACTTCGACCATAAGGTGCGACTGGACATCATCCTGCGGGTGTCCTCGCTGAACACCGTGCAGCCAGCGGCCTTGAAAGAGCTCAACCAGATTCTCGAGAAGCAGTTCTCCGGAAACTCGAATGCCTCGCGCACCACCCTGGGTGGCATCAAGCGCGCGGCGGACATCATGAACTTCCTCGACAGCTCGATCGAAGGCCAGCTCATGGACTCGATCCGCGAAGTCGACGAAGACTTGTCGGGTCAGATCGAAGACCTCATGTTCGTGTTCAACAACCTGGCCGATGTCGACGACCGCGGGATCCAGGCGCTGCTGCGCGAGGTGTCCTCCGATGTGCTGGTACTGGCCCTCAAGGGGTCGGACGAAGGCGTCAAGGAGAAGATCTTCAAGAACATGTCCAAGCGTGCGGCCGAACTGTTGCGCGACGACCTGGAAGCCAAGGGCCCGGTGCGCGTCAGCGACGTGGAAACCGCGCAGAAGGAAATCCTTACCATCGCCCGTCGTATGGCCGAAGCCGGAGAAATCGTTCTCGGCGGCAAAGGCGGCGAGGAAATGATTTAACACCATGGCCAAGCATGATGATTCGCCCACTGACCTGATCCGGGCCAGGGATGTCAGTGGCTTCGAGTCCTGGGCGCTGCCCAGCTTCGACCCGCCGGAACCCGAGCCTGAACCTGCGCCTGAACCCGAACCGCCGGAAATGGAAGAGGTGCCGCTGGAGGAAGTCCAGCCACTGACTCTCGAAGAACTCGAAAGCATTCGCCAGGAAGCCTATAACGAAGGCTTCGCGGTGGGCGAAAAGGAAGGTTTCCACAGCACCACGCTCAAGGTCCGACAGGAAGCCGAGCAGGCGCTGGCGCCAAAGCTTGCCGGGTTGGAGCAGTTGATGGCGCACTTGTTCGAGCCGATTGCCGAGCAGGACACCCAGATCGAAAAGTCCCTGGTCGACCTCGTCCAGCACATCACCAGGCAGGTGATTCAGCGTGAACTGGCCATCGACTCGACGCAGATCGAACATGTCATGCGCGAAGCGCTCAAGCTGTTGCCGCTAGGCGTGGGTAACGTGCGGCTGTACATCAATCCGCAGGACTTCGCGCAGGTCAAAGCCCTGCGCGAACGCCATGAAGAAACCTGGCGCATCGTCGAGGACGAATCGTTGTTGCCCGGCGGTTGCCGGGTCGAGACAGAACACAGCCGCATCGACGCCACGGTCGAAACCCGTGTTGCGCGAGTGATGGACAAGCTGTTCGATCAGTTGCACGAGCAGGCCTTGCACCCGGCCGCACCGGACCTGGGCCTGGATCTGCCGATCGACAGCAAACCGGCGACCGCGCCAGAACCGGATGCACCTGATGCGCCTTGAACGCACCAGTTTCGCCAAACGCCTGGGCAGTTATGCCGAGGCCACGGGACTGGAGGGCGCACCGATCCTCGAAGGCCGCCTGCTGCGCATGGTCGGCCTGACCCTCGAAGCCGAAGGCCTGCGCGCGGCCATGGGCAGCCGCTGCATGGTCATCAACGACGACAGCTATCACCCGGTGCAGGTTGAAGCCGAAGTGATGGGCTTCTCCGGCAGTAAAGTCTTTCTGATGCCAGTCGGCAGTGTCGCCGGCATCGCACCCGGTGCCCGAGTGGTGCCCTTGGCCGATACCGGTCGCCTGCCCATGGGCATGAGCATGCTCGGACGGGTGCTCGATGGCGCCGGCCGCGCACTGGACGGCAAGGGCGGGATGAAGGCCGAAGACTGGGTGCCGATGGACGGCCCGACCATCAACCCGCTCAAGCGAGAACCGATCAGCGAACCGCTGGACGTGGGCATCCGTTGCATCAACGGCATGTTGACGGTCGGCCGCGGTCAGCGGCTCGGTCTGTTCGCCGGTACCGGTGTCGGTAAATCGGTGCTGCTGGGCATGATGACCCGCTTTACCGAGGCCGACATCATCGTCGTCGGGCTGATCGGTGAGCGGGGTCGTGAGGTCAAGGAATTCATCGAGCACATCCTCGGTGAAGAAGGGCTCAAGCGTTCGGTGGTGGTTGCATCCCCGGCGGACGATGCACCGCTGATGCGTCTGCGTGCGGCCATGTACTGCACGCGCATCGCCGAATATTTCCGCGACAAGGGCAAGAACGTCCTGTTGCTCATGGATTCGCTGACCCGTTTCGCCCAGGCCCAGCGGGAAATCGCCCTGGCCATCGGCGAGCCGCCGGCGACCAAGGGCTATCCGCCGTCGGTATTCGCCAAACTGCCGAAACTGGTGGAGCGCGCTGGCAACGCGGAGAAGGGCGGTGGTTCGATCACCGCGTTCTACACCGTGCTGTCCGAAGGCGATGACCAGCAGGACCCGATTGCCGACTCGGCGCGGGGCGTGCTCGACGGGCATATCGTGTTGTCCCGGCGCCTGGCCGAGGAAGGGCATTACCCGGCCATCGATATCGAGGCGTCCATCAGTCGGGTGATGCCGGCGGTGGTGTCGCCGGAGCACATGGCCCGTGCGCAGTATTTCAAGCAGTTGTGGTCGCGTTATCAGCAGAGCCGCGACCTGATCAGTGTCGGCGCCTATGTCGCTGGCGGAGATCGTGAGACCGATCTGGCGATTTCCCTGCAGCCGCAATTGGTCAAATACCTGCGCCAGGGCCTCAACGACAGCATCAGCCTGGGTGAAAGCGAGGCGTATCTGGCCTCGATCTTCGCGCCCGCGGCAGGCGGTTAAGCGGTCATGGCCCTGAGTCGGGCAGGAAGGCTGGCGCCAGTGGTGGAAATGGCCGAAAAGGCCGAAAAAACCGCGGTCCAGCGCCTGGGGCACTTTCAAGGGCAGGTTCGCCTGGCACAAAGCAAGCTCGCCGACCTCGAAGCCTTCCGTCTCGACTATCAGGAACAATGGATCGTGCGCGGCAGCGCCGGCGTCTCGGGCCAATGGTTGCTGGGGTATCAGGGCTTTCTGGCGCAACTGGGCACGGCCATCGACCAGCAGCGGCAAAGCCTGGCCTGGCATCAGAACAACCTGAACAAGGCCCGGGAAACCTGGCAGCAGGCGTTTGCCCGGGTCGAAGGCTTGCGCAAGCTGGTTCAGCGCTATGCCGACGAGGCGCGGGCGCTCGAAGACCGCCGCGAACAGAAACTGCTGGATGAACTGTCCCAGCGCTTGCCGCGGCAGGATCGGTATTGAATCAGGTGGACCGCGTTATCGTTCATCGCGGGCAAGCCACGCTCCCACAGGATTTGCGCCATTTCAAAATTGGCGAAAAACCTGTGGGAGCGTGGCTTGCCCGCGAAAGCGATCTCGCTGACTCCACATAGTTCCAGCCTTGCCCCAACCCCTACCAACTGCTAAACCTTGTACAAGCAGGTTTATCAATGACAAGGAAGCCATGACATGTCAGTTGTTACAGAAGTCTCACCCGATGGGCAAAAGCTGACGATATCGATCAGAGGACGTTTCGATTTCGCCAAGCATCAGGAATTTCGTCAGTCCTACGAAGATAAACAGCTATCGGCGGTCGTGGTCGACCTGAAAGACGCCACTTACCTCGACAGTTCGGCCTTGGGCATGCTGCTTTTGTTGCGCGATCATGCCGGTGGCGACGATTCCGATGTGCGTGTCGTCAACAGCAGTAGCGATGTGCGCAAAATCCTCGCCATCTCCAATTTCGACAAACTGTTCGACATCAGTTGATCGCCATGCAGCCACTGGAGCCGCTGACGATCCTGATTGCCGAGGACAGCGCCGCCGATCGCCTGCTGTTGTCGAGCATCCTGCGTCGCCAGGGGCATGAGGTGCTGACGGCGGCCAATGGTGTCGAAGCGGTCGAGGTGTTTCGTCTGCAACAACCGCACCTGGTGTTGATGGATGCGATGATGCCGGTCATGGACGGCTTCGAGGCGGCCCGGCAAATCAAGGCCATGGCCGGGGAAACCCTGGTGCCGATCATCTTCCTTACTTCGTTGTCCGAAAGCGAAGCCCTGGCCCGTTGCCTGGAAGTCGGCGGTGACGACTTTCTGGCAAAGCCCTACAACCAGGTGATTCTCGCTGCCAAGATCAAGGCGATGGATCGCTTGCGGCGCTTGCAGGACACCGTGCTGCAACAGCGCGACCAGATCGCCCGGCACCACGACTACCTGCTCAACGAACAGCGCGTGGCCAAGGCCGTTTTCGACAAGGTGGCGCACTCCGGCTGCCTGAATGCCGCGCCGAATATCCGTTATCTGCAATCGCCCTATGCGCTGTTCAACGGCGACCTGTTGCTGGCCGCGTTCACCCCGGCCGGAGACATGCACGTGCTGCTGGGCGACTTCACCGGCCACGGTCTGCCGGCGGCGGTGGGCGCCATGCCCTTGGCCGAGGTTTTCTACGGCATGACCGCCAAGGGCTATGGCCTGGCGGAAACCCTGCGCGAGATGAATGCCAAGCTCAAGCGCATCCTGCCGGTGGACATGTTCTGCTGTGCCACGTTGTTGTGCTTGAGTTTTCAGCGTCGTTTGGTGGAAGTCTGGAACGGCGGCATGCCCGACGGTTACCTGCATCGCGTTGCCAGTGGCGAGCGCATGCCTCTGCCGGCGCGGCACCTGCCTTTGGGGGTGCTGAGCCCGGATTCCTTCGATGAGCGTACCGACGTGTATCCCATGGCCCTCGGGGATCGGGTGTTTCTCCTGTCCGATGGGGTGATCGATACCTGCGACGCCAATGATCAGTTGTTTGGCGTACAGCGATTGCAGCAGGTATTTGCCGCCAATCGACATCCGGATGCGCTGTTCGAAGAGATCGAGCAGGCGTTGCGTCATTTCGGCGGAGAAACCCGTGACGATGTCAGCATGGTCGAAATCAGCCTGCTGGAGTCGACGCAGATCAGCCCGCCGGCGTTGGTCTACTCCGACAGCGGCCAGTCCTGCCCGCTGGACTGGTCGGTTAGTTTCGAGTTTCGCGCAGCCACGCTCAAGCGTTTCAACCCGTTACCCTACCTGCTGCAATTGCTGCTTGAAGTCCATGGCCTTCGGGCTCAGAGCGGTGCGCTCTACAGTGTGCTGGCGGAACTCTATTCCAATGCGCTGGAGCATGGCGTGCTGGGGCTGGACTCGAGTCTCAAGCGCGATGCCTCGGGGTTTGCGCGGTATTATCAGGAGCGCAATACCCGCCTGGATGAGCTGCGCGAAGGCTATGTACGGTTACATTTGCAGGTGACGCCAACGGATGACGGGGGTTGCCTGACCATTCACATCGAAGACAGCGGCAAGGGTTTCGATGTCGAGCGGGTGATGGCAAGGCCTGTGGAAGACATCCGCCTGTCGGGACGAGGGGTCAGTCTGATCCGCCAGTTGGGGCGTAATGCCCGCTGGACCGACGATGGTCGAAGTGCACGCGTGGAGTTTATCTGGGAGGCTCTGGCATAATCCGCGCATTCTTGATCAAGGAGTGAGCAAGTGGACGACACACATGTGGATCGCGACGTGCTGAGTGCATTGCGCGAAGTGATGGAAGAGGGCTATCCGGATCTGCTGGATATCTTTCTTGCGGACTCCGAAGAACGCCTGAAAGTCTTGAGAATAGCTGACAGTGCCGCACTGCTCGTTGAAATCGCCCATAGCTTCAAGGGCAGCAGCAGCAATATGGGCGCCCTCAGGCTGACCGGGCTTTGCCATCGACTGGAACAGCGGGCCAAAGATTTGCCATGGGCCGCCGTTCAGGAACTGGTCGGCGAAATCGACCGGGAATTCGCCGATATCCGTCCTCTGTACGAAGCTGAACGACAGCGTTGCCCGGCGAAAATCTGAGCACGCGCTGTATTTGGTCTCCTTCGAGCGAAACTGGCTCGACCTTTGCAATCAACTCATTCAACTGTACTTACGAGCCCCGTGCAGCGGAGACCGTTTTATGCCCGTTACCCCCGATATTCTTCTTCAGGCCTCCAGGCAGGCCAAGACTCAAGCCGGCTCCGCCAATCCTCCGGCGCTGACCGCTGAGCCCGGGGGCAAGGCCGCAAGCTTCGCTCATGTCTACGCCAGCCAGGCCCAGAGCAAGCCCAATGCGTCGGCGGATGCCCCGGTCAAGTCGGGTCGCGAAAAAACCGGCGATGTTGCCGGAAAAAATGACGCTGGTGACGACAAGGCTGCCGCCGAGGAACCGGTGGTTGCCGATGGCGGCAAATCCTTGCCTGCCGACCATTCGGTGCAGGCTGACGACAAGACCGCCGGCGATGCTGCTTCAGATGCTGTTCCAGCTCAGGTCGTCGACGCCCAGCCGCTCGATCCGGCGCTTGATCCTTCATTGCAGCAAGTCCTTCAGCCAGTCGTGCCGACACCGACACCGGTAGCGCCTGCCGTGGTCGACACCGTACAACCTGCCGTTGAAGTGTCGGTTGCCGCCGGGGCTACTGCTACGGCTAAAGCTGCAATCGTTCCGGCGCCGGCCACTGCCGACGGCGATTTCGATCCCTCGACCGATCCACTCGACGCCCTGCCGGCGGTTCGCCTGGCGATGGAGCAGGGCGGTCACGTATCGGCTTCCAGCCAGGCGCAGCCCAAGGCTGCACCGACACAGGCGCAGGCCCAGGCTGACGGAGAGCTGACGTCGGCGCAAAACTTTGCCACGGGCATGGCAACCATGCTGGATGTTCAGGGCGACAAGAGCGGCACCGGCCAAGGCGACGACAAGGCTTTCAGCGGCTTGATCGATGACGGCCTGAAGGACCTCAAGTCCGCCAGCAGCGACACCCGTGTCGATGATTTCGCCAACCGTCTGGCTGCGCTGACCCAGGCGGCCACACCGAAGACAGCCAATGCCTTGCCGGTGAACCAACCGATTGCCATGCATCAGAGCGGCTGGACCGAAGAGGTGGTGAACCGGGTCATGTACCTGTCCAGCGCCAATCTCAAGGCGGCGGACATCCAGTTGCAGCCCGCTGAACTCGGGCGTCTGGATATTCGGGTGAACATGGTTCCCGATCAACAGACCCAGGTCACGTTCATGAGTGCGCATCCGGGGGTCCGTGAGGCGCTGGATGGGCAGGTCCATCGCTTGCGCGACATGTTCGCGCAGCAGGGCATGGGGCAGGTCGATGTCAATGTTTCGGACCAGTCCCGTGGTTCGCAGCAAGGGCAGGAACAAGCCGGGCAAAGCCACAGCGGCCGGGCCGGTACCAGCGGCGGTCGCCTTGATTCAATGGATGACGACATCATCCCGGGCATCGCTGAGGTGGCGGCCAATACCACCAGCGTGATCGGCTCGAGCGCGGTCGATTACTACGCCTGATCCCGGCAGACATATCACCCTGTGGGAGCGGGCTTGCCCGCGAAGAGGCCGGAACATTCAGCATTGATGCTGACTGTGCCGACGCCTTCGCGGGCAAGCCCGCTCCCACAGAGGGTTGCAGTGTTCTTCAAGTCGCGGCCATCCCCACCCATCCCTCTCCCGACACTTCTGGCATAACACTTGCTCTTGCCTTGCCGTGCGACTGTGAAAACCCGAATAGTGACGGATTATTGGCATGGCGAAGAGCGACGCAGCAGTAAAAGACCCCGCAACCAAAGGCAAACTCAAGCTGATTATCGCGATCGTGGTGGCCCTGCTGCTGGCGATCGGTTTGTCCGTGGGGGCGACCTGGTACTTCATGCACAGCGCCCAGAGCAAGCCTGCCGCCGCCGTGGTTGAAACCGCTCCGATCGGCAAGCAGCCAGCGATTTTCGAACCGATGGCGCCGGCTTTCGTGGCCAACTTCAACCAGAACGGTCGCCAGCGCTACATGCAAGTGAGCATCACCATGCTCGCGCGCAATCAGGCGGATCTGGAGGCGCTCAAGGTCCACATGCCGGTGATCCGCAATAACCTGGTCATGCTGTTCTCCGGGCAGGACTTCGCGACCCTCGCCTCGCCGGTCGGCCAGGAAATGCTGCGGCAGAAAGCCACCGCCAGCGTCCAGGAAGTGGCGCAGAAAGAGCTCGGCAAAGTGGTGATCGAACAGTTGCTTTTCACTAATTTCGTACTGCAGTAGGAACTCGACATGGCCGTGCAGGACCTGCTGTCCCAGGATGAGATCGACGCGCTGTTGCATGGCGTCGACGATGGTCTGGTACAGACCGAGAACGCCGCCGAACCCGGTGCCGTCAAAAGCTATGACCTGACCAGCCAGGATCGCATCGTCCGTGGACGCATGCCGACCCTGGAAATGATCAACGAGCGTTTCGCCCGCTACACGCGCATCAGCATGTTCAACATGCTGCGTCGCTCGGCGGACGTGGCGGTCGGTGGTGTGCAGGTGATGAAGTTCGGCGAATACGTGCACTCGCTGTACGTGCCGACCAGTCTCAACCTGGTCAAGATCAAACCCCTGCGCGGCACCGCGCTGTTCATCCTCGATGCCAAACTGGTGTTCAAGCTGGTGGACAACTTCTTCGGCGGTGACGGCCGGCACGCCAAGATCGAAGGGCGTGAATTCACCCCGACCGAACTGCGTGTGGTGCGCATGGTGCTGGAGCAGGCGTTCGTCGACTTGAAGGAAGCCTGGCAGGCGATCATGGAAGTCAACTTCGAGTACATCAACTCGGAAGTGAACCCGGCCATGGCCAACATCGTCGGCCCGAGCGAGGCCATTGTGGTGTCGACCTTCCATATCGAACTCGATGGTGGTGGCGGCGACCTGCACGTGACCATGCCGTACTCGATGATCGAGCCGGTGCGCGAAATGCTCGACGCCGGCTTCCAGTCGGACCTCGACGACCAGGACGAGCGCTGGGTCAACGCCCTGCGCCAGGACGTGCTGGACGTCGACGTGCCGATCGGTGCGACGGTGGCTCGTCGTCAGTTGCGCCTGCGCGACATCCTGCACATGCAGCCGGGGGATGTGATTCCGGTCGACATGCCGGAAGAAATGATCATGCGCGCCAATGGCGTGCCGGCCTTCAAGGTCAAGATGGGCTCGCACAAGGGCAACCTGGCGTTGCAAGTGATCGAGCCGATCGAGCGCCGCTGACCGGCGCTCGAACCCATTCGCGATTAACCGAATTCTGAATTTTTGCTCGCCGAGGACACTGACAATATGAACACGCAGGACGATCAGGCACTGGCCGATGAATGGGCTGCGGCCCTGGAAGAAACCGGCGATGCCGGGCAAGCTGACATCGACGCTTTGCTGGCGGCCGATTCCGGCAATTCCGCGTCCAGCCGCCTGCCAATGGAAGAGTTCGGCAGCGTGCCGAAAAACAACGATCCGGTGAGTCTCGAAGGTCCGAACCTGGACGTGATCCTCGATATTCCGGTGTCGATTTCCATGGAAGTGGGCAGCACCGACATCAACATCCGCAACCTGCTGCAACTGAACCAGGGTTCGGTGATCGAGCTTGATCGCCTGGCCGGCGAGCCGCTGGACGTGCTGGTCAATGGCACGCTCATCGCCCACGGCGAAGTGGTGGTGGTCAACGAAAAGTTCGGCATCCGCCTGACGGACGTGATCAGCCCAAGCGAACGCATCAAGAAGCTGCGCTGAGTGAAAAGGGTTCTCGGATTTGTGTTGGCGATGCCGTTCAGCGTGCTGGCGGCCGAGCCTGTCGCAACGGCTTCAACGGCTGCTGCACCGGCGGTGAGCAGCGGTGTGGCGGGCCAGTTGACGCAGTTGGTGTTCGGCCTGCTACTGGTGCTGGGGCTGATCTTCTTCCTCGCCTGGTTGCTGCGTCGGGTCCAGCAGGCCGGTCCGGCCGGCAAGGGGCAGGTGATCGGGATTGTCGGCTCCCGCGCGCTGGGGCCACGCGATCGCCTGATGCTGGTGCAGGTCGGCAACGAGCAGATCCTGTTGGGCCTGAGCCCCGGCAACATCACTGCGCTGCACGTCCTCAAGGAGCCGGTGCAAGTGCCGGGTACCGAGAAGCCGACGCCGGAGTTTGCCCAGCGCCTGTTGGAGATGCTGGGTAAAGATCAGAAGGATAAGAAGTAATGGGTGCGCTGCGCATCGTCTTGACGCTGACCCTGATGCTGGCCGCGCCGCTGGCTTTCGCCGCCGACCCGCTGTCGATCCCGGCAATCACCCTGGGCACCAATGCGCAGGGTGCGCAGGAATACTCGGTCAGCCTGCAAATCCTGCTGATCATGACCGCGCTGAGTTTTATCCCGGCGTTTGTCATGCTGATGACCAGTTTCACCCGGATCATCATTGTCTTTTCGATCCTGCGCCAGGCCCTGGGCCTGCAGCAGACACCGTCGAACCAGATCCTCACCGGCATGGCGCTGTTCCTGACCCTGTTCATCATGGCGCCGGTGTTCGACCGGGTGAACCAGGACGCCCTGCAGCCGTATCTGGCGGAAAAACTGACGGCACAGGATGCGGTCGCCAAGGCTCAGGTGCCGATCAAGAACTTCATGCTCGCCCAGACTCGCACCAGCGATCTGGAGTTGTTCATGCGCCTGTCCAAGCGCACCGATATCGCGACGCCGGATCAGGCGCCGTTGACTATCCTGGTGCCGGCCTTCGTGACCTCCGAGCTGAAAACGGCGTTCCAGATCGGCTTCATGATCTTCATTCCGTTCCTGATCATCGACCTGGTCGTGGCCAGTGTGTTGATGGCCATGGGGATGATGATGCTCTCGCCGCTGATCATTTCCCTGCCGTTCAAGATCATGTTGTTCGTGCTGGTGGATGGCTGGGCGCTGATCATCGGCACGCTGGCCAGCAGCTTCGGCGGTGTCTCGCCATGACCCCGGAAGTTGCGGTCGATATCTTCCGCGAGGCGCTGTGGCTGACCACCATGATGGTGGCGGTGCTGGTGATTCCGAGTCTGCTGGTCGGCCTGCTGGTGGCGATGTTCCAGGCCGCCACCCAGATCAACGAACAGACCCTGAGCTTCCTGCCGCGCCTGCTGGTGATGCTGGTGACCCTGATCGTGGCCGGTCCGTGGCTGGTGCAGACCTTCATGGAGTACATCCTGCAGTTGTACGGCAGTATTCCTCAGGTCATCGGCTAAACCATGTCACTGCTGGCGTTGACCGATACCCAGATCAGCACTTGGGTGGCGACGTTCATGTTGCCGCTGTTTCGCGTCGGCGCCTTGCTGATGGTCATGCCGGTGTTTGGCACGACCCTGCTGCCCCGGCGCATCCGCCTGTATTTCGCGTTGGCCATTACCGTGGTCATCGTGCCGGGGCTGCCGCCGATGCCGCCGGTCAATCCCCTGGATTTGAGTGGGTTGTTGCTGATTGCCGAGCAGATTCTCATCGGTGCGGTGATGGGGTTTTCCTTGCAACTGTTCTTCCAGGCCTTTGTGGTGGCCGGGCAAATCGTCGCCATCCAGATGGGCATGGGCTTCGCCTCCATGGTCGACCCGACCAACGGTGTATCGACGGCGGTGATCGGGCAGTTTTTCACCATGCTGGTGACGCTGCTGTTCCTGTCCATGAACGGTCATCTGGTGGTGTTCGAGATCCTCACCGAGAGCTTCACCACGCTGCCGGTGGGGGGAGGCCTGATGGTCAATCACTACTGGGAACTGGCCGGTAAGCTCGGCTGGGTGCTGGGTTCGGCGTTGTTGCTGGTACTGCCGGCGATCACCGCGCTGCTGGTGGTCAACATCGCCTTTGGTGTCATGACCCGGGCAGCGCCGCAACTGAACATTTTCTCCATCGGCTTCCCGCTGACCCTGGTGCTTGGGTTGTTCATCGTCTGGGTCGGATTGGCGGACATTCTCAACCAGTATCAACCGCTGGCCACCGAGGCCTTGCAGTTGTTACGCGAAATGGCACGGGCGAGCTGAGCCATGGCCGAGAGCGAAAGCGGTCAGGACAAAACAGAAGATCCCACGGAGAAGCGCAAGCGGGACTCCCGTGAAAAGGGTGAGATCGCGCGTTCCAAGGAACTCAACACCCTGGCGGTCATGCTGGTCGGTGCCTCGGCGCTGCTGATTTTTGGCGGCGCCATGGCGCAGGACATGATGGAGCTGATGCGCATCAACTTCTCGCTGCCGCGGGAAGTGATCCTGGATCAGCGCTCCATGTCCACCTACCTGATGCGCTCGGGGCAAATTGCCCTGTGGTCGATCCAGCCTGTGATGATTGCGCTGGTACTGGCCGCCATCATCGGCCCGATTTCCCTGGGCGGCTGGCTGTTCGCGGCGGGTTCCATGGCGCCCAAGTTCAGTCGCTTGAACCCCGGTCCCGGCCTCAAACGCATGTTCTCCACCAAGTCGCTGGTCGAACTGCTCAAGGCTCTGGCCAAGTTCATCATCATCCTGTTCGTGGCGCTGGCGGTGTTGTCGTCGGACATCGATGACCTGCTGCGCATCGCCCATGAGCCCCTGGACATGGCGATCATTCACAGCCTGCAAGTGGTGGGCTGGAGCACGTTGTGGATGGCTTGCGGGCTGATCCTGATCGCGGCGGTGGATGTGCCGGTTCAGCTCTGGGAAAGCCACAAGAAACTGCTCATGACCAAGCAGGAAGTGCGTGACGAACATAAGGACCAGGAGGGGCGGCCGGAGGTCAAGCAGCGGATCCGGCAGCTGCAACGCGAGATGTCCCAACGCCGGATGATGGCCGCCATTCCCGAGGCCGACGTGGTCATCACCAACCCGACCCACTACGCCGTGGCCCTCAAGTACGACCCGGAAAAGGGCAATGCGCCGGTATTGCTGGCCAAGGGTAGCGACTTCCTGGCCCTGAAGATCCGCGAGATCGCGGCGGCCAACGAGATTTTGCTGCTGGAGTCGCCAGCGCTGGCGCGCTCGATCTACTACTCCACCGAGCTTGAGCAGGAAATTCCTGGCGGGCTGTATCTCGCGGTGGCTCAGGTGTTGGCTTACGTTTATCAGATTCGACAGTATCGGGCGGGTAAGGGCAAGCGGCCTGATCCGCTCAAGGATGATTTGCCGATTCCGCCGGATTTGCGCCGGGATTCTTGAGTTTCGCGCTGTCGCTGATGCCCCCTTCGCGGGCAAGCCCGCTCCCACAGGGTTCTGCGCAAGCCGCACTGGCCTGCGCTGGCCTTTTCAGCTCAGCGCCTGATTTTGAGTAACATTCCGGCGAGGACGTCGTCCTTGTCGATACAGTGGTGTTTTACTGCCACCAGCAGATGCCCGCCGACCAGTGCGCCACAGCACCACGATGTCCAGGTATGAATGTATTTGGCCAGGTCGTAGAGGTCGGGATCAGGGGCAACCAGTGGCGGTAAAAGAAACAGTCCCGCCACAAGAATCGGTTTGTCTGCAACCGAGCTCCAGTACCAGCCTGAAAGGGGTAAGGCAATCAGCACAATGGCGTAAAGCAAGATGTGACCAATCATCGCGCCTTGTTTCATCAGTCCGCTCATGTGGTCTGGCAGCGCTGGAGGCGGATTCTTCAGTCGCCAGGCAACTCGCACGACAATCATGAAAAGCAGGGTGCTAGCCAATGCCTTGTGCAAGAAAGTGAGTTCGTGGTTGGGGTTCAGTTCATCACGCCAGTGCGTGGCCAGGATCCCCAGCGCCCAACTGCCCATCCAGACAAGTGCCATTCCCCAGTGCAGCCACTTGGCAGTGTTGGTGTATTCCGTGGTTTTAGCCTTCGGCATCGTTGCTTTCCTCCTTGTTCAAGGTTTTGTCAATTTGGAGCCTGGAACGCGATGTTGGAGGGGGTGCATTAACCGACTATTAGGTAGGCGGGCTCAACATCTAGAGATCGCGGCCTGCGAAAACCCTCTGTTTCGCCCCTTTGCAAAAGTTGGAAAGCTTCTTGCAATAGCCGCCCTGCGCCCGCTTCAGGCGTCAAAAGTTTGCTTTAAAGGAACGGGGAAAACCGGTGGATCGCTCTCAGTTAATCAACAGTGCCCGCACAAACGTTGCCGACCTCAGTCGAGGCAATCTGGGCGTGCCGCTGTTGCTGCTGGTCATGCTGGCGATGATGATGTTGCCGGTGCCGCCGTTCCTGCTGGACGTGTTCTTCACCTTCAACATTGCCCTGTCCATCGTCGTGCTGCTGGTGTGCGTCTACGCTTTGCGGCCGTTGGATTTCGCGGTGTTCCCGACCATTTTGCTGGTGGCGACGCTGTTGCGCCTGGCGTTGAACGTGGCCTCCACGCGGGTGGTGATGCTTCACGGCCAGGATGGCCATGCCGCCGCCGGCAAGGTGATCCAGGCCTTCGGTGAGGTGGTGATCGGCGGTAACTATGTGGTCGGTATCGTGGTCTTCGCGATCTTGATGATCATCAACTTCGTCGTGGTGACCAAGGGGGCTGGGCGGATTTCCGAGGTGAGCGCGCGATTCACCCTCGATGCGATGCCCGGCAAGCAAATGGCGATCGACGCCGACCTTAACGCCGGCCTGATCGATCAGGCCCAGGCCAAGGCCCGTCGCTCGGAAGTGGCTCAGGAAGCCGAGTTCTACGGTTCCATGGACGGTGCCAGCAAATTTGTCCGTGGCGACGCCATCGCCGGCCTGTTGATCCTGTTCATCAACCTGATCGGCGGCATGGCGGTCGGCATCTTCCAGCACGGCATGACCTTCGGCGACGCCGGCAAGGTGTATGCGCTGTTGACCATCGGTGACGGTTTGGTGGCGCAATTGCCATCACTGTTGTTATCGACAGCAGCGGCGATCATGGTGACCCGTGCGTCCGGTTCGGAAGACATGGGCAAGCAAATCAATCGCCAGATGTTCGCCTCGCCCAAGGCGCTGGCGGTGGCAGCCGGTTTGATGGCGGTCATGGGCCTGGTGCCCGGCATGCCGCACTTCTCGTTCCTGAGCATGGCGGCCCTGGCGGCCGGTGGCGCTTACCTGTTCTGGAAAAAGCAGAACGTCGCCAAGGTGCAGGCTCTGCAAGAGGTCAAGCGCCAGCAGGAGTTGCTACCGTCGCCGGCCCGCGCCCAGGAAACCAAGGAGCTTGGCTGGGATGACGTGACACCGATCGACATGATCGGCCTGGAAGTGGGTTATCGCCTGATTCCATTGGTGGATCGTAACCAGGGCGGCCAGTTGCTGGCGCGGATCAAGGGCGTGCGCAAGAAGCTGTCCCAGGATCTGGGCTTCCTGATGCCCACGGTGCATATTCGCGACAACCTCGACCTGGCGCCAAGTGCCTATCGCCTGACCCTCATGGGGGTGATCCTGGCCGAAGCGGAGATCTACCCGGATCGCGAGTTGGCGATCAACCCGGGGCAGGTCTACGGCACGCTCAACGGCATTACCGCCAAAGATCCGGCTTTCGGCCTGGAGGCGGTCTGGATCGAAATCAGCCAGCGCGCCCAGGCGCAATCCCTCGGTTATACGGTGGTGGATGCCAGTACAGTAGTGGCTACCCACCTGAACCAGATACTCTACAAGCATTCCAGTGAACTGATCGGTCACGAAGAAGTACAGCAACTCATGCAATTGCTGGCCAAAAGCTCGCCAAAACTGGCCGAGGAGCTGGTGCCGGGTGTGGTTTCGCTGTCGCAACTGCTCAAGGTGCTGCAAGCGCTGTTGGCCGAACAAGTGCCTGTGCGCGATATCCGCAGCATTGCCGAGGCGATCGCCAACAATGCCGCCAAGAGTCAAGATACCGCCGCGCTGGTGGCTGCCGTGCGGGTTGGCGTATCCCGCGCAATCGTCCAAAGCATTGTAGGCACTGAGTCGGAGCTGCCAGTCATCACGCTGGAGCCAAGGTTGGAACAGATATTGCTCAATAGTCTGCAAAAGGCAGGACAAGGCTCGGAAGAGGGCGTTCTGCTGGAGCCAAGCATGGCCGAGAAACTGCAACGTTCGTTGATCGACGCGGCGCAGCGTCAGGAGATGCAAGGTCAGCCGGTGATTCTGCTGGTGGCCGGTCCGGTTCGCGCGATGCTCTCGCGATTCGGCCGGCTCGCAGTCCCGGGTTTGCACGTGTTGGCTTACCAGGAAATTCCTGACAACAAGCAAGTGACCATCGTTGCGACAGTAGGGCCCAACGGCTGAGGTAGTGGTTTATGCAAGTTAAGCGTTTTTTCGCCGCCGATATGCGTCAGGCCATGAAGCTGGTTCGCGATGAGCTGGGCGCTGATGCCGCCATCATTGGCAACCGCCGGATCGCCGGGGGTGTCGAACTGACGGCTGCGCTGGATTACAAGCTGTCGGCGCTGGCGCCGCGGGTTCCGAACATGGAGCTCGAAGACGAGCTGCGCAAGACTCAGTCGCGGATCGTCACCGCCCAGGCCGAGTTGAGCCTGCGTGGCGATGGCGAGAGCGACAATGCAACCAATCGCCAGTTGTTCGCCGGCTTGCCGTTGACCGCCGCCGAGCCGCTGATCGAACCGACCTGCGCCGAACCCCGTCGCCCCGCGCCAGCCGCTGCGCCAGCGTCCGGTGGCGTGGATCCACGTGCGTTCGACTCAATGCGTTTCGAACTCAACAGCCTGCGCGAACTCATGGAAGTCCAACTCGGCTCCCTGGCCTGGAATCAGCTGCAAGGCAGCCGTCCCGACCAGGCCAACCTCTGGCGTCGCCTGCAACGCATCGGCCTGAGCGGCCCGCTGTCGCGCGACCTGCTGGCGATGATCAGCGAAATCGAAGAGCCTCGTCAGGCCTGGCGCATGTTGCTGGCGTACCTGGCGCGCATGATCGTTACGCCGCAAGTCGAGCCGCTGGAAGAGGGCGGTGTGATTGCCATGGTCGGCCCTGCCGGCATGGGCAAGACCACCACCCTGGCCAAGCTGGCCGCCCGCTACGTGCTCAAGTACGGCGCGCAGAACATTGCGCTGGTGAGCATGGACAGCTTCCGCATCGGTGCCCAGGAACAACTCAAGACCCTGGGGCGCATTCTCAATGTGCCGGTGACCCACGTCGATCCGGGCCAGTCCCTGGTGCAGGCGCTGGAGCCATTGCTGCGCAAGCGCGTGGTGCTGATCGATACCGCCGGCCTGCAGGCCAGCGATCCGGCCCTGCGCATGCAGCTCGAAAGCCTGGCCGGTCGTGGCATCCGCTCGAAAAATTATCTGGTCCTGGCAACCACCAGCCAGAAACAGGTTCTAACGGCCGCTTATCACAGTTACAAGCGTTGTGGGCTCGCAGGCTGCATCCTGACTAAACTGGATGAAACGGCAAGTCTGGGTGAGGTGTTGAGTCTTGCCATCAGTCATGAACTGCCGGTGGCTTACCTGACCGATGGCCCGCGGATCCCGGATGATTTGCATCTGCCGCGCCGTCATCAATTGGTCAGCCGCGCCGTGAGCGTGCAAATGCAGGAAGAACCCAGCGAAGAAGCCATGGCTGACATGTTCGCTGACATCTACCACAGCCCGACCAAGCAGGTTGGCTGAGGTATTAATGAACAGTTTTTGTACCTACATCGATGGTCTGCCATGCATTGTTCCGTTTGTGAACGCGCAGCCAGTAATGTGGCCTCCGTCTATGCAAGACAAGGTAAAGAAATAACATGGGCAGCATGCATCCCGTACAGGTGATCGCGGTGACCGGCGGCAAAGGTGGCGTCGGGAAAACTAATGTGTCAGTGAACTTGTCCCTGGCTTTGGCCGAGCTTGGCCGGCGCGTCATGCTGTTGGACGCGGACCTTGGACTGGCGAACGTCGACGTTCTGCTGGGCCTGACACCCAAACGTACCCTGGCCGACGTGATCGAAGGCCGCTGCGAACTGCGCGATGTATTGCTGCAGGGCCCCGGCGGCATCCGTATCGTTCCGGCCGCATCCGGCACTCAGAGCATGGTGCATCTGAGCCCCGCGCAACACGCCGGCCTGATCCAGGCCTTCAGTGATATCGGCGACAACCTCGACGTATTGGTGATCGACACCGCCGCGGGCATTGGTGACTCGGTAGTCAGTTTCGTTCGCGCAGCCCAGGAAGTGCTGCTGGTGGTGTGCGACGAGCCGACCTCGATTACCGACGCCTACGCCTTGATCAAGTTGCTGAACCGCGACTACGGCATGAACCGCTTCCGCGTCCTGGCCAACATGGCCCAGAGCCCGCAGGAAGGACGCAACCTGTTCGCCAAGTTGACCAAGGTCACGGATCGCTTCCTCGATGTCGCCCTACAATACGTCGGCGCGGTGCCCTACGACGAAAGCGTGCGCAAGGCCGTGCAGAAGCAGCGCGCGGTCTACGAGGCCTTCCCGCGTTCCAAGTGCTCGCTGGCGTTCAAGGCCATCGCGCAGAAGGTCGATACCTGGCCGCTGCCTGCCAACCCGCGCGGGCACCTGGAGTTTTTCGTCGAGCGGCTCGTGCAGCAGACAGCAGGACCTGTTCTATGACAGCCAGCGGCTACAACCTCTACAAGAAGTCGGCACGCGATGCGCAGTACGAGCTGATCGAGCGTTACGCGCCGCTGGTTAAACGCATTGCCTACCACTTGCTGGCGCGTTTGCCGGCCAGTGTCCAGGTCGAAGACCTGATCCAGGCCGGGATGATCGGCCTGCTTGAAGTGTCGACCAAATATGACGCCAGCAAAGGCGCCAGTTTCGAAACGTACGCGGGCATACGAATCCGCGGCGCCATGCTCGATGAGGTGCGCAAGGGGGACTGGGCACCACGTTCGGTCCATCGCAACACGCGCATGGTCAGCGATGCCATTCGCTCGATTGAAGCTAAAACCGGCCGAGACGCTAAAGATCACGAAGTTGCGGCCGAACTCCAATTGAGTCTCGATGATTACTACGGGATTTTGAACGACACCCTGGGCAGCCGGCTGTTCAGTTTCGACGACCTGTTGCAGGACGGCGAACACGAAGGGCTGCACGAGGATGGCGCGAGTGCTCATATTGAGCCGTCACGCGACCTGGAAGATGAACGCTTCCAGGCTGCGCTGGCGGATGCGATTGCCAATTTGCCGGAGCGTGAGCGACTGGTGTTGGCGCTGTACTACGACGAAGAGTTGAACCTCAAGGAAATCGGTGAGGTCCTGGGGGTCAGCGAATCGCGGGTCAGCCAGTTACACAGCCAGTGCGCGGCCCGTTTGCGGGGGCGTTTGGGGGAGTGGCGAGCGCGCTGAAGGCAGTGTGGGGACACTGCGAACGAGGCTGGTGTGGTGTTGAACTGCACCGGTCTCGATCTGTTGTGCTCCAGACAGTCATTGAGTGCTTTGCCGGATTGATTGAAATGGCGCGTCCAGGTGCTGGACGCGTTTAAGACTGCTTGGAGGTCGAATTGGACAAGAACATGAAAATCCTCATCGTTGATGACTTCTCAACGATGCGGCGGATCATCAAGAACCTGCTGCGTGACCTTGGGTTCACCAACACCGTCGAGGCCGACGATGGCACTACCGCCATTCCGGTGCTCAACAGCGGAAGCATCGACTTTCTGGTAACGGACTGGAACATGCCTGGCATGACCGGTATCGATCTGCTGCGCCACGTGCGTGCCGATGAAAAGCTCAAGCACCTGCCGGTGCTGATGGTGACCGCTGAAGCCAAGCGCGAGCAAATCATCGAAGCGGCCCAGGCCGGCGTTAACGGCTATGTGGTCAAACCCTTCACGGCCCAGGCGTTGAAAGAAAAAATCGAGAAGATTTTCGAACGCATCGGTTGATGAATGCGCCACGGGGGAGCTATGGGCAATAACGAAACTTCATTGGGCGACTTTGAGTCGACCCTGAAAAAACACGCCGTCGAATTGGTTGAGAGCCTTGAAAAAGGCAAGTTCGGCGACGCGGTGCAATTGATCCATGAGCTCAACCAGACCCGTGACCGTGGCCTGTATCAGGAAGTGGGCAAGCTCACTCGCGAACTGCATAGCGCGATCGTCAATTTCCAGATTGACCCGCACATGCCGCAAGCCGAAGAAGTGTCGCAGATCACCGACGCCACCGAGCGCCTGGGGTATGTGGTCAAGCTGACCGAGGCTGCGGCCAATCGCACCATGGATCTGGTGGAAAGTGCCACGCCGCTGGTCAATGGCCTGGCCGATGAAGCCAAGGTGTTGAGCGCGGACTGGGGGCGTTTCATGCGTCGCGAAGTCGGCGCCGAAGAGTTTCGTGAACTGGCCCGGCGGGTCGACGGGTTCCTGACGCGCAGCGGCACGGACAATCGCGCGGTGTCGGGCAACCTCAACGACATCCTGCTCGCCCAGGATTACCAGGACCTCACAGGCCAGGTGATCAAGCGTGTGACCCAGTTGGTCACCGAAGTTGAAAGCAACCTGCTCAAGCTCGTGCTGATGGCCAGCCAGGTGGACCGCTTTGCGGGCATCGAACATGACCGTGAAGCGATGCTTGCTGAAAAAGATCCACAAAAACATCTCTCTCAGGGTGAAGGTCCGCAGATTCATGCCGATAAAAGAGAAGACGTTGTGTCCGGTCAGGACGATGTGGACGATTTGTTATCCAGCCTGGGATTTTAGAGTTTTAGAATTTTAGGTTTTTTGGGTTTTTAGACCTGTAGGAGCACCCCCTTAATGAGCTTCGGCGCCGATGAAGAGATCCTTCAGGATTTCCTGGTTGAGGCCGGCGAGATTCTAGAGCAACTGTCCGAGCAACTGGTCGAGCTGGAAAGCCGTCCGGATGATGCGGATCTGCTCAATGCAATTTTTCGCGGTTTTCACACTGTAAAAGGGGGCGCCGGCTTCCTCCAGCTCAACGAGCTGGTGGAGTGCTGCCACATCGCCGAGAACGTGTTCGACATCCTGCGCAAGGGTGAGCGTCGCGTCGACTCGGAACTGATGGACGTGGTTCTCGAAGCGCTGGACGCGGTGAACAGCATGTTCAGCGAAGTCCGCGAACGCAGCCCGATCACGGCCGCGACACCGCAACTGCTCGCGGCGCTGGCCCGTCTGGCCGAGCCGCAATCGGCCGACGAGGTGGCTTCTGCGCCCGTCGCCGAGGTCATTGAAGAGCCAGTGGCCGAAACCGGTTCCGATGACATCACCGACACCGAATTTGAACAACTGCTGGACTCACTGAACGCCGTCAAGGCCCAGGCCGAGGCCCCGGTGGTTGCTCCAGCGCCGGCCAGCAATGCCGCTGGCAGCGATGAAATCACCGATGCCGAGTTCGAGTCGTTGCTCGATCAACTGCATGGTAAAGGCCAGTTCGCCGTTGACGCGGTGGTCCCGGCACCGGCTGCGCCAGAAGCCCCGAAATCCGCAGGCGACAGTTCCGATATTACTGACGACGAATTCGAAGCGCTGCTCGACCAGCTGCACGGCAAGGGTAACTTTGCTGTCGAGGCGCTGGAGTCGGCCATTGCTTCTGTGCCAGCACCCGCGGCACCCAGCGCGGTGGCGGCCGGCAGCGATCTGATTTCCGATCACGAGTTCGAAGCGCTGCTCGACGAATTGCACGGCAAAGGCAAGTTCAGCGAAGTCGGCACCGCGACGGTGGCCAACGGTTCGAACGCTTCCGTTGCGGCACCGGCAGCCAAGGCTGCGGCGCCGAAACCTGTGGCCAGGGCACCGGAGCCAAAAGCCGAAGCGCCGACCCCGGCAGCCGCTGCTGCACCGGCTGCTGCCCGCGCACCGGCCGCGCCTCCTGCGGAAAAACCGGCGAGCGAAGCCGAGACCACCGTGCGTGTCGACACCGCGCGTCTCGACGAGATCATGAACATGGTCGGCGAGTTGGTGCTGGTGCGTAACCGCCTGGTCCGCCTGGGCCTCAACAGCGGCGACGAAGCCATGTCCAAGGCCGTGTCGAACCTCGACGTGGTCACCGCCGATCTGCAAACCGCGGTCATGAAGACCCGGATGCAACCGATCAAGAAAGTCTTCGGGCGCTTCCCGCGCCTGGTTCGCGACCTGGCTCGCCAGCTCAAGAAAGAGATCAACCTGGAACTGGTCGGCGAAGAAACCGACCTCGACAAGAACCTCGTCGAGGCCCTGGCCGACCCGCTGGTCCACTTGGTGCGCAACGCGGTCGATCACGGCATCGAATCGCCGGAAGAACGCGAAGCCTCGGGCAAGGCCCGGGGCGGCAAGGTGATCCTGGCGGCCGAGCAGGAGGGCGATCACATCCTGCTGTCGATCTCCGATGATGGCAAAGGCATGGACCCGAACGTCCTGCGTTCCATCGCGGTAAAACGCGGTGTGATGGACAAGGATGCCGCCGATCGCCTGAGCGACACCGAATGCTACAACCTGATCTTCGCCCCGGGTTTCTCGACCAAGACCGAGATCTCCGACGTATCGGGTCGCGGCGTGGGCATGGACGTGGTGAAAACCAAGATCTCCCAGCTCAACGGCTCGATCAACATCTATTCGGCCAAGGGCCAGGGTTCGAAGATCGTCATCAAGGTACCGCTGACCCTGGCGATCATGCCGACGCTGATGGTCATGCTCGGCAACCAGGCGTTCGCGTTCCCGCTGGTGAACGTCAACGAGATCTTCCACCTCGACCTGTCGACCACCAACGTCGTGGACGGCCAGGAAGTGGTGATCGTGCGGGACAAGGCGCTGCCATTGTTCTACCTCAAACGCTGGCTGGTCAGCTCCGCCGCTCACGAAGAGCAGCGCGAGGGCCATGTGGTGATCCTTTCGGTGGGCACGCAGCGGATCGGCTTTGTCGTCGATCAGCTGGTGGGCCAGGAAGAAGTGGTCATCAAGCCATTGGGCAAAATGCTCCAGGGAACTCCGGGCATGTCCGGCGCCACCATCACCGGTGACGGCCGCATCGCGCTGATTCTCGATGTTCCGAGCATGCTCAAGCGTTACGCCACACGGCGTATTTGATTCTGGTGGAGCGGGGCGCCTGGCCTCGCTCCATCTAATGGAGTGTTTATGGCAGTCAAAGTCCTGGTGGTGGACGATTCGGGGTTTTTCCGCCGCCGCGTCTCGGAAATTCTTTCAGCGGATTCCAATATCCAGGTCGTCGGCACGGCGACCAACGGCAAAGAAGCGATCGATCAGGCGCTGGCCCTCAAGCCCGACGTGATCACCATGGACTACGAGATGCCGATGATGGACGGCATCACCGCTGTGCGGCACATCATGCAACGCTGCCCGACCCCGGTCCTGATGTTCTCCTCGCTGACCCACGAAGGCGCCAGGGTCACCCTCGATGCGCTGGATGCCGGCGCGGTGGACTTCCTGCCGAAGAATTTCGAAGACATCTCGCGCAACCCCGAGAAGGTCAAGCAACTGCTGTGCGAAAAGATCCTGAGCATCTCGCGCAGCAATCGTCGCGTCAGCACTTACAGCGCTCCGGCACCTGTGCCCGCACCCGCGCCAACACCCGCGCCTTCGAGCGTCGGCAGTTACGGCAGCAGTGCGCCCGTGCGTCCGGCACCGGCACCGATCCCTGCGCGTACCCATGGGGTCACCGCGTCGTCACCCGTGCCGAAACGCAAAGCCTACAAACTGGTGGCCATCGGTACGTCCACCGGTGGCCCGGTCGCCCTGCAGCGGGTCTTGACCCAGTTACCGGCCAACTTTCCGGCCCCGATCGTGCTGGTCCAACACATGCCGGCTGCCTTCACCAAGGCCTTCGCCGAGCGCCTGGACAAGCTCTGCCGCATCAGCGTCAAGGAAGCCGAGGATGGTGACATCCTGCGTCCGGGCCTGGCGTTGCTGGCGCCGGGTGGCAAGCAGATGATGATCGATGGCCGCGGTGCGGTGAAAATCCTCCCGGGTGACGAACGTCTCAATTACAAGCCGTGCGTGGACATCACCTTCGGTTCGGCAGCCAAGACCTTCGGTGACAAAGTTCTGGCGGTGGTGTTGACCGGCATGGGCGCCGACGGTCGCGAAGGCGCGCGCCTGCTCAAGCAGGGCGGCAGTTCGATCTGGGCGCAGGACGAAGCCAGTTGCGTGATCTACGGCATGCCGATGGCCATCGTCAAAGCCGAACTCGCCGACGCGGTGTATAGCCTCGATGACATTGGCAAGCACCTGGTCGAGGCCTGTATCTGATGGATGTTCTAAGCCTGATTGGCATCATCATGGCCTTCGTCGCCATCATCGGCGGCAACTACCTCGAGGGCGGCCATCTCGGCGCCCTGGCCAACGGCCCGGCAGCGCTGATCGTACTCGGCGGCACCATTGGCGCCGCGCTCCTGCAATCGCCGATGAGCGCCTTCAAGCGCGCCATGCAGATCCTCGCCTGGATCCTCTTTCCGCCCCGTGTCGACCTGGCCGGTGGCATCGACCGCGTGGTGAACTGGAGCCTGACGGCACGCAAGGAAGGTCTGCTGGGCCTTGAAGGCATTGCCGACGCCGAGCCCGACAACTACGCGCGCAAAGGCCTGCAACTGCTGGTCGACGGCGCCGAGCCGGAAGCGATCCGCAGCATTCTGGAAGTGGATTTCTACACCCAGGAAAGCCGCGACATCGAAGCGGCCAAGGTCTTCGAAAGCATGGGCGGTTACGCGCCGACCATCGGCATCATCGGTGCGGTGATGGGCCTGATTCATGTCATGGGCAACCTCGCTGATCCATCGCAACTGGGCAGCGGTATTGCCGTGGCGTTCGTCGCCACTATCTACGGCGTGGCCAGTGCCAACCTGGTGCTGCTGCCGATTGCCGCCAAACTCAAAGCCATTGCGCTGCGCCAGTCGCGTTATCGCGAAATGTTGCTGGAAGGACTGCTGTCGATCGCCGAAGGTGAAAACCCTCGCTCGATTGAGTTGAAGCTTCAGGGCTTCATGGATTGATGGGGGACATGGATCATGGCACGTCGTCGCCAGCATGAAGAACACGTCAACCACGAACGCTGGCTGGTGTCCTACGCGGACTTCATTACCTTGCTGTTCGCCTTTTTCGTGGTGATGTACTCCATCTCGTCGATCAACGAAGGCAAGTACAAGGTCATTTCCGAAGCCCTGATCGGCGTCTTCACCGATTCCGATCGCGCGCTCAAGCCGATCCCCATCGGTGACGAGCGGCCGAAGACCGTGACCCCGGCCAAGCCGCTGGTCAAGGACAGTGACCAGGTCGATGCCGGTGTCTCCGGCGCCAGCGATCCACTCAAAAGCATCGCCGACGACATCAGCGCGGCGTTCGGTGACCTGATCAGCTCCAACCAGATGACCGTGCGCGGCAACGAGCTGTGGGTCGAGATCGAGCTCAATTCCAGCCTGTTGTTCGGCAGCGGCGATGCCATGCCCAGCGACATCGCGTTCAGCATCATCGACAAGGTCGCAGCGATCCTGAAGCCGTTCGACAACCCGATCCATGTCGAAGGTTTCACCGACGATCAACCGATCCGCACCGCGCAGTACCCGACCAACTGGGAGCTGTCCTCGGCCCGCTCGGCCAGCATCGTACGCATGCTGGCGATGCAAGGGGTGAACCCCGGTCGCCTGGCGTCGGTGGGCTACGGCGAGTTTCAGCCGGTGGCCAACAACGCCACCGCCGAAGGCCGCGCCCGCAACCGTCGCGTGGTGCTGGTGGTGTCGCGCAACCTCGATGTTCGCCGCAGTCTGACCGGCACCGGAACCGCCCATGCGCAACCGGATGCCGCATTGAAGCGTGCTGGCACACAAACTGCACCGACCCCGGTCAAGTCGCCGGTACGAGAGAACGCCGTCAATTCTCCGTCACCGGCATTAACACGTTGAGCTATTTCTCGGTCGATCCGTGCGGCCGGGAGGAACAATCCGAATGAGAGTCTGGGCAGTCGCCAATCAAAAGGGTGGTGTCGGTAAAACCACTTCCTCCATTGCTTTAGCCGGTTTACTGGCGGAGGCGGGCAAGCGCGTGGTCGTGGTCGATCTCGACCCCCACGGCTCCATGACCAGCTACTTCGGCTACGATCCCGACACTCTGGAACACAGCAACTACGACCTGTTCCTGCACAAGGGCAACGTGCCGCAAGGCCTGCCGGGTCAACTGTTGCTGTCGACCAGTGATGAACGCATCTCCCTGTTGCCCTCCAGCACCGCACTGGCCACCCTTGAGCGCCAGTCGCCGGGACAGAGCGGTCTGGGCCTGGTGATTGCCAAGAGCCTGGCGCAACTGTGGCAGGACTTCGATTACGCCGTGATCGACAGCCCGCCCTTGCTCGGCGTGCTGATGGTCAACGCCTTGGCGGCGAGCCAGCAACTGGTGATCCCGGTGCAGACCGAACACTTGGCAGTCAAGGGCCTGGAGCGCATGGTCAACACCCTGGCGATGATCAACCGCTCGCGCAAACAGGCATTGCCCTTCACCATCGTGCCGACCCTGTTTGACCGCCGCACCCAGGCGTCCCTCGGAACCTTGCGCGTGCTGCGCGACAAATTCCCCGAGGAAATCTGGCAAGGCTACATCCCGGTGGACACCCGCCTGCGCGATGCCAGCCGTGCCGGGCTGACGCCTTCGCAGTTCGACGGCAAGAGCCGTGGCGTTCTCGCCTACCGTGCGTTGCTCAAGCATCTGCTGGCGGCGCAACTTGTTGCGCAGGTGGCGTGACATGACCCCGATCCCTGTAGGAACGAGCCTGCTCGCGATGGTCGTCAACGATGACGCGGGAAACCTGGCACCCCGTGGCGCTCTCAGGTTCATCGCGAGCAAGCTCGCTCCCACAGGTGCGTGCGGATGAACCGGCCATTGAAGACCACATTACGCCCGCAATTGGCGTTGCAGTCGTATCTGGACAGCCTGCTGCAGGACGTGACCGAAGAGTTGACGCTGCCCCTGGAGGAAGTGGCCGAGGAGATCGCCGCCGAAGCGGTGCTGGACGAATTCCAGGCAGCGGTGCTCGAGGAGCAGGCCCGTGATGCCGCGGCGGCCGCGCCGGTGCCGGCATCCGTAGCGCCAGTGTTCAAGGCGCCGGTGATCGAAGCCCCGGCACCGCTCATGGCGTCCGTTTCGACCATCGCTCCCCTGCTGCAAGCCTTGGTACCGCCACCTGTTGAAGCGCAGCCAGTCGCTGTCGAAGTGCCGCAAACCCTGGTACCGCCAGTCGTCGAAGTGCATCTGCCGCCGAGCAATACGCCGCCACCGGTGGAAACCGATGGTCGCCCGTCCTGGGCTGCCGAACCCTTCGAATGCCTGCTGTTCGATGTCGCCGGCTTGACCCTGGCGGTGCCGCTGGTGTGCCTGGGGTCGATCTATTCCCTGGCCGGTCACGAGTTGACGCCGTTGTTCGGCCAGCCGGAGTGGTTCCTGGGCATCCTGCCGAGCCAGGCCGGCAACCTCAAGGTGCTCGATACCGCGCGTTGGGTCATGCCCGATCGTTACCGCGACGATTTCAAGCAGGGCTTGCAATACGTGATCTCGGTGCAAGGCTACGAGTGGGGGCTGGCTGTGCATCAGGTCAGCCGCTCGTTGCGTCTGGACCCGAATGAAATCAAATGGAGAAGTCACCGAGGTCAGCGGCCATGGCTCGCCGGCACGGTGATTGAACACATGTGCGCCTTGCTCGACGTTGCCTCCCTGGCGGAGTTGATCGCCAGTGGCGGGGCAAAGCACATGTCCGGCAGCAAGCCGAACCACAAACCGACAAACATCAAATAAACAACAGGCGACGTCACTCGATGGCGTTGCACGGAACACACACCGCCAGGGCGGTTTCTTGAGGGGTCAGGGTATGAATGACAAGGCAACGGCGGCAAAAGGTTCCGAAGATCCGATCCTGCAATGGGTCACCTTCAAGCTGGACAACGAGACCTACGGCATCAACGTGATGCGCGTCCAGGAAGTCCTGCGCTACACCGAAATCGCCCCGGTCCCGGGTGCCCCGAGCTACGTGCTGGGCATCATCAACCTGCGCGGTAACGTCGTTACCGTGATCGACACCCGCCAGCGCTTCGGCCTGATGAACGCCGAGATCAGCGATAACACCCGTATCGTCATCATCGAAGCCGACAAGCAGGTTGTCGGGATCATGGTCGACAGCGTGGCCGAAGTGGTTTACCTGCGTCAGTCGGAAATCGAAACCGCGCCGAACGTGGGTAACGAAGAATCCGCCAAGTTCATTCAAGGCGTCTGCAACAAGAACAACGAATTGCTCATCCTGGTCGAGCTCGACAAGATGATGAGCGAAGAAGAATGGTCGGAACTGGAGAGTATCTGATTGATTCTCGAGGTTGCGGTCATTGTCCTGTTCCTGTTCTGGGCAGGCACGCTGGCGATGTTCCTGGCCTACATTCGCGCCCAGAAGCAGATCGCCGCGCAACAGGCCCAGGGCGATGCGCAGCGCGACCAGCGCATCAAGGACCTGGGCAAACGCGTTGACAACTACCAGAACGGCAACGTGCGCATGGGCGAAGACCTGCATGAACTGCGGGCGATCGTTGCGCCGTTGCCGGACAAACTCGCTCAGCTGGAACAGCGCGACCCGACCAGCCTGTCGTTTGCCCAGGCAGCACGATTGGTCGGGATGGGCGCCAGCGTCGACGAACTGACCCAGTCCTGCGGCTTGACCCAGGCTGAGGCGGAGTTGATGAGCAAGGTGCACAAGAACTGATTGTTACGATCAGGTTGAAATCGCTTTCGCGAGCAAGCCCGCTCCCACAAGTGTTGATGGTGCTTACAAAATCTGTGAACACCCCCCCCAACCTGTGGGAGCGGGCTTGCCCGCGAAGGCGTCCTCGAACGCTCAATAGTCTTCCTCGCGCTCGGTGATGTCCTTCTCCACCATCAGCACATCGGGATCCTGCCCGCCGGAAATTTCCCCTTCAGATCCCACGCAAACGCAATGTCCCGGCAAATCGTTGGATAACACTCCTGCGAAATATCGCCCCCCCAGCTCCATCCCCATGCGCAATCTCAACACATCCGATTTCGCGTTCAGGCGCTTCGTGAAGTCGGGCAGGATCGCACCTGGGACGCGTCCTACGTGGTCGTGGGACTCGGACTACTTGGTTTGAGGAAGGCGCTGACTTGTGACAGTCGACCTCCGTCAGTACCGTGCGGTTCTTGTATTTGCCCTCGGTTTCAGACTGTGAGCCGAGTCTTCCATGTTCAATCACGGACGTCACTTTGCGCCCCATCATCGTAATCGACGACCCGACCTCTGATGGAGGGCGTGTTTGTCAGGGATCGCCCTGGATGGATATCACCGGTTGCTCGTGACGGTGACCTGACTTCCTGCGGTGCAAGGTTGATAGCTACGCAAAAGGACACTGGCCTTCTCTAAGGAACAGAGATGGAATATCGAAGAAGTATCTACGACCGTATCTCCGAACGACGGTTGGCGGCGCAGGAGGCGCAACGTCTGGCGGACGCCGTATTTCCCGCAGGGGATTTCGCCTCCAGTTGCGTCAGTATTGCGCGGGCCTGGGTCTGGCTACCTTGCGGCGCTTATGACGCACCGCTGCCGGTGAGCGAACTGGCAGGGATGCGTACCGACTTCTCTCACGACCCACGCCTGCTTGATGCGCGCGGACTGCGACGGCCCATTCGCCGTCTTGCCACTCCCGCCGCAGGGTGGCCAGCAGTCGAGGCGCTGGGGCGTTCCAGTGAAATCCTGCAGGGCGCCCTGAAAAAATGGACGTCGACAATGCGCGATTCAATCGACTGGTCGAACACCCAGGTTGTGTTGTTCGCTCCAGACGCTGTGGGAGCGATGGACTGGATTGATCGAGCCGTGAGCCTGTGGCCTCGGGAGCTGATGCCACTGCATGGTTTTGACCTGCAGACCCAAGCCCCCGCGCAGTGGTTGCCCGAGGTCCTTGGTCACAGTGCCGGGCCGCAGGAGCTGTTGTGTCTGAGTCTGGACACATGGGTCTGCAAGGAGCAGGCGCCGTCTTGCGCATCTGATGAGATAGCCGGCGAAGCGGTCAGCGCGGTGTTACTGCGTCGCCGGCCGAAGCTTGCGGACCCGCAGACCGACAGTGCTTTGAAACTGTTTGCGCCAATCCGGCTGGATCATCCGGCGCGCACTGCACAGGCGCGTACCGACACGCAAACCCTCGAACTCTTGATGGCAAAGCTGTGCGAGGGCACGGCCATCGATCCGGCGCGAGTCAGTGTGCTGATCGGGGAGGGCGCACTCGGTGACAACCGCCTCACTCAGCTCAGCGAATACGCCCGGCGTTTCTTGCCTGGCCTGGACCTCGAGCGCCAGGTTCGCCTCAACACAATTGGCGCCCGGTTCGGACCTGTGACAGGGCAATGGGTGCAAATCGCCCTCGCCTGGCTGATGGCAAGCGCTGAACCTGGCCGCGCCGTATGGATACTGGATCGCACATTGTCCGACCAGACCCGTGGCTGGTTGATCGGCTGAAGATACATGGACTTGAGATACAGGGAGTTTGAACGGTGAATTCAATCACAGACGCCGCATGGGCCACGTTTGTCCAGCCGTTGAGCCAGGCCGGACGCCTGTTGCAACTGACGACACCCCAAGGGCAGGAGCTGTTCGCGTTGCGCGCCCATGCCCGGGAGCGGCTGGGCCGGGTGCCACGCTACACGGTTGACGTGATCAACCAGTCCACGGTGTTCGACCCGGAACAGCTCATTGGTCAGGCGGTGCAACTGAGCATCAAGCTGGACGACGGTAGCTTGAGCCCCAGGCATGGCTGGGTGGAAAGCGTGCGTTACCTGGGAAGTGACGGCGGTCTGGACGACTGGCAACTGGTCTTCGCTCCCTGGTTCAGCCTGCTGGAGTACCGTGTGGATTGCCGGATCTGGCAGGAGGTGAGCCTTCCCGACATCCTCGCCCAGGTCTTCCAGCACTATAGCCAGGCGCGAGGCGCGTACCGCTTCGAACTGTCACGGGAATATCCCCTTCTGTCCTACGTCACCCAGTTCAACGAGACCGATGCCCATTTCGTGCAGCGTTGGTGCGAACAGGAAGGTTTGTTCTGGTACGTGGAGCATACGCACGATAGTCACTGCATCGTGTTCACTGACAGCGCCATCCTTTTACCGACCTTGAGCCCATCGGCCTTGCGTTTTCATACGCAACAGGCCGCTGACCGGCAAGACAGCATTACTCAATGGAGCCCGGGTGCCCGATTGCTCAATGGTGTGGTGCAATCGAGCAGCAGCGACTACCTCTGTCATGCCCGATCACATATCACGCGAACTCCGGCGCTGCCTGCATCTTCGGCGCCGCCTGATCTCGAACGTTATCAATACCGTGGGCAATATGCCTGGCAAAACCCGGACCGTGGCGACTGGCTGAGCCGTGTGCAGATTGAGCAGGACGAGTCGGCTGCCAGACGCATCCATGGACAAGGTGGCGTACGACAGATGCAACCTGGTCATGGTTTCGAGCTGACCCAACATCCATTGTATGAATTCAAGACACCCAAGGAACGCCAGTTCCTGATCATTGCGGTCGAGTTCTTTGCCCAGAGCAACCTGCCGGTCGGCACGCAGCGAGTCAGCCCGCCCGGTAGCCTGAAAGCGCTTTTCGAGTCCGAGCAGCGTCAGTCGATGCTCGAGGTGGCTAACGAAGGCTTTTACCAGAATCGCTTTGAAACCCAGCGGCTGGACATTGCTTATCGCAGCCCGTTCGCTCATGCCAAACCGGCCAACCCCGGCCCGCAAACCGCCGTCGTTGTGACCCCGAGCGGTCGTGAGGTCTTTACCGACAAACTCAACCGTATCTGCGTACGCTTTCATTGGGACCGACTGCTCAAGGATGGCGAACTGGGCTCATGCTGGCTGCGCATGATGCAGGCCAGCAGTGGCGAGGGCTGGGGCAGCGTGAACGTGCCACGCTCGGGGGAAGAGGTCGTGGTGACGTTCCTCGACAACGACATCGACCGCCCCCTGGTGATGGGGCAGGTCTACGGTGGACACAAGCCCGCCTGGCACTCAAGCGGGTTGATGAGTGGTTACAAGAGCCAGGAGATCAAGGGGCTCGGCTACAACCAATGGGTGATGGACGACTCCACCGGCCAGGTACGAACCCAGATCCATAGCAGCCATGGCCACAGCCAGTTGAACCTCGGTTATCTGATCGACCAGCAGGGCAATCAGCGTGGCGCCCTGCGGGGCACAGGCTTTGAGTTGCGCACCGATGCCTACGGTGCCCTGCGTGCGCAGCAGGGTTTGTATCTCAGCACCTGGCCACGCACCAATGCGCAAGGTGGCCAGGTCGATGCCCAGGAAGCCCGGACGCAACTGACGAACGCACAAGCGCGGGTCAAGGCATTGTCCGAGGCCGCTCACCAGCACAACGCCCTGCCGATGCAGGGCAGTGTCGACAGCCTCGATCAGCTTGATGTCGACACTCGGCTGGACTATGGCAGCGAGGGCAAACCTCTCACCAGTACTCAACGACAACCACGCAATGGCGGCGACACCGATGCGGCGATCAGCACGGGTGGCCGTGGCCGTACGGCCGGCTTTCACAAGCCGCTGTTGATCGCGTCAGCGCCTGCCGACATCGTCACCGCGACGCCGCAAAATACCCACGTCCATAGCGGCAAGCAGTTGACCTTGTCGACCGGAGAGGACATCAACCTTGCCGGCGGCTCGTCATTGCTGGCCAGTGTTGCTCAAGGCATCAGCCTGTTCGCCAAGGCCGCGGGCGCCAGGCTGTTTGCGGCCAAAGGCAAGATAGAAATACAGGCGCAGAGCGATGCCATCGAGCTCACCGCCCAGGACAGTGTGCGTATCACTTCGACCGCGCGCTGCGTCGAGATTGCCGCTCAGGATGAAATCCTGCTGACCAGCGGTGGCGCCTACATCCGCATCAAGGACGGCAACATCGACATCCATGCGCCCGGCACCGTTGATGTAAGGGGCTTGAAAAAGTCCTTCAAGGGCCCGGCACAACTTAACCGCGATAACCCGGCCTGGCCGGCAGGCTCGGCCAGGCAGTCACTTATGTTGGCGGTCGGGAAAAGCAGTGCAGCAGGTTTTCAGTCGTGGGCGGGCATGCCCTACACACTCTTTGCCGATGGGGTTCGGGCTGCAAACGGTGTGATGGACGCCAGTGGCCGGATCGCTGTCGACCACCACGTCACCACCACTCGTTATCACATCGAACTGGCCAACGGCGTCAGCTACGAGGTGCCGGTGGGCGGCGACTACCTGGGAGAGCCGGGCAATGCCGAACGGGCCAACCAGGGTTTCCACCGCCATGAGCGCCGACCTCAACCTGACGATACGCCGCGGGACAGCCGTAGCCGGTTCCGCATGGCCTACACCCAACTGAATACTCCAGAATCGGAGGCTTGAAGATGACCCTGCCCACGATCACAGTCCCGATCGCCACGAGCAAGACCACCTCCTGCCAGCTCAACCTGCCATGGTTCGTGCAGTGCACCGAATACGACCCGGTGCCCGCCACCTTCGAGCCGCTGGTGAACGGCGAGCGCGCCTTTGGCGCGGTTTATGATGCCATCATGACCGCCAAAAACAGCGTGGAAATCATCTGTTGGGGTTTTCAGCCGTCGATGTACTTCAAGCGGGGCGATACCAGTTCGCTGTGCATTGGCGATCTGTTGATCAAGAAAGCCCATGAAGGGGTTCAGGTCCGAATCCTGTGCTGGTACGACACGCTGCGCGTCGCCCAGACTTCGGAGAACCCGACGCCCGGCGACAACGTCTCCAATTGGTTTGGCAGATTCAAGCAGAACCGCAACGATGCACAAATCGAATATGACAAGTTGTGGTATCGCCAGGTCCGGCTGGCCTACACGGGCGCCGAAACCGGCCCCATCGAGCTGGGCCAGCGTTTCTTTCGCCTGATGCGATGGGGTAATGATCCCTCTCTGGGCATCAAGAACATCGAATTCGTCACGCGTGACTTCAGCTTGCTGGATCGTGCAGAAACTGCCTGGCGGCTGAACTTGCAGGCACTCGACAAGGATCGTGACACGATCAACAAAATCATGAGTTCGGTGGCAATGGTTGCCGAACCGAGCCACCACCAGAAAGTGGTGCTGGTGGACTACGAGCAACCAGAGGTCGCCGTCGGGTTCGTGATGGGACACAACACGCTGGATGCCTATTGGGACGATGATCATCACAGACATGCTCGACTCCACGCGCAGTTCGGGCGCAACGGCGAAACACCCCGGCAGGACATTTCCAGCCGGGTGACCGGGCCGGTGCTTGAGTTTTTGAACGACAACTTCTGCACCGCCTGGAAAAAAGAAACCCGCATCGACCTGCTGGGCCCTCGCCAGCACATCGCCGGACAACTGCGCGTGCGCCCAGGCTTTGGCCCTCCCGTCATGGCGCAGATACTCAGGACCCAAAGCCAGGAAGGAATCCGCGACATCGAGAAGGTCTACCTGAAGGCCGTCAACAACACGACCCGATTCATCTACATCGAGAACCAGTACTTTCGCTGGCCACCGCTGGCGGACAAGATCAAGAGCGTCGTGCAAAACCTGCTCAATGGGGGCCGCGATCTTGAAAAAGACGGGCCGGTGTATCTGTTCGTCGTGACCAACTCCTCCAGCGAGGCCATGGGCGATGGCTCCGTCAATACGTTCCGCATGTTGAAACAGTTGGGCCGTCCGGAGCTGATGCCGGGTATCGCCAAGGCCGAGCGGCGTGACGGTTTGCTGGCCGAACTTGCGCAAGCCAGGCTGGCCGAGCGCCTGGCATCCATCAATGCACGCATCTTCAAGGATCAACGCGATATTGCTCATGACCAGGCGGCGGCCCGGTACTACGAAACCTTGAAAGAAAAGCTGGAGCGCGCACGCGCCAAAGTCGCGCAGCTTGAAAATGAATTTCCCCAGAAGAACCAGTCCGTCATTTCACCCACGGAAATCCCCGGCCTGAAAGTGCACATTTGTACCCTGGTGGCACCTGATTCCCCACCGGAAAACTGGATGGATGTGTATGTGCACAGCAAGTTGATGATTGTCGATGACGTGTTCACCACGTTGGGCTCCGCGAACATCAATACGCGCAGCATGCAGGTGGATAGTGAGTTGAATATTTGTATTGAAGATCCTGCGGTGACTCGGCCGTTGAGGGAGCATTTGTTTGGGGTGCATACGGGGGGGAGGGTGATGGGGAATGATATGAAAATCGTATATGGTAAATGGAAAGTAATAGTTGATGAAAATGATGAGCTAAGAGTCCACAGCTTACAAAGAAAATCCGAATTTACCCCCAGCTCCCCGATTGCATCATTGGTTGAATTTTTACAAGAGAGTCCTGTCAGGAAGGATTGGGACTAAGGGATGAAAAAAATAGTTGTTATTTTATTTTTGTGTTTTTTCATTTTGGCTTGTTCAGAAAAGGAAGAAAGGATGCTCAACACTTCGCAGACAGATTTTGCCTACAGCAGATTGGCATTTAAGTGCATATATGAGCGCGATTCATTACCGGAGTTGAATCAGGATGCGGACATCCTCTATCGATATGGCCTTTACCTGGAAAAGCGTAAAGGACAGAAGGATTACGACGAGATCGCCCGCTATTATCGTATCGCGACTGCACACGATCATTACAAGGCCGCGACTAATCTACAATTCCTGCTGTCAACTGGGCAAGCCCGCTCTCCTGATGCCAGCAAAGAGACCATCGATCTGGCCGAATACTATGTCGCCCAAGGCATTCCGGGGGCTTATTATGATATGGCGCATTACTTGGAGTTGGGTTATGGCGTCAAACAGGATATTGCCGCGTCCAGAGCTTATTTTCGACGAGCGGCCGACTTGGGGAACCCGGACGCCCAATACTACATAGGTAGACTCATGTCCTACGTACCCAATACAGCCGAAATCATGCTGGCGATGTACAAGTGCGCGATGGAGCAAGGTAATGGCGTAGCGGGAAGAAGATACTCAATTTATTTGAAAAACTCAGAGCTTTACCAAGAGGCTTTGCAAGGCTTCCAATTAGCAATTCGTAATGGCGATGACAGCAGTGCCAGTCGACTGGCGAGTGCCTTCGAAGGGCCTCCAGCGTCCGATCGGCTGTACTACCTGGCTGTTCAGCAAGATGACGAACGCGTCGATCGATACAATAAAATCAGCGATTTCCTGACGCGACATGAACACCTCGGGGCAAAAGTCCCTGATCTGGATGACATCGTCCCTTTGCCACCTGCGACCCTCCCCGAGTGGGACGGTACCTTCCAATGGAAGCGAGAGCGTGACTCGGCTGTACCCATCATTCCATCAGCAGAGTTGATCGAAAAACTCAGTGCTGAAAAGGGACTTGATCCGGCCACCGGTTTGCCGCTGCCGAAGTCAGCCGGGAATACCTGACCATTGCATTTTGTTTGGCAGTTCGGAGGACGTGAATGGATGATGGGTAAGTCATTAGTTATCGAGTGAAGTTATGCAGGGAAATTTAATAAATAATCGGGTGGGGGCGAATCAGCTACTGCTGACAATGTTCAGTTTCTTGATGATCATGGCCTGCTCAAAAAAAGAAGAGCAGATGCCTGATGCCGTGTCGGTGGACTTTGCCTACAGTAGGCTGGGGTTTAACTGTGCATATGAGCGCGATTCATTACCGGCGTTGAATCAGGATGCGGACATCCTCTATCGGTATGGACTTTATCTGGAGAAACGTAAAGGACAGAAGGATTACGACGAGATCGCCCGCTATTATCGTATCGCGGCTGCACACGATCATTACAAGGCCGCGACCAATCTGCAGTTCCTGTTGTCAACCGGACTAGCCGGCTCTCCTGACGCCAGTAAAGAGGTCATTGATCTGGCGGAATATTATGTTGCTCAAGGCATCCCAGGGGCTTATTACAATATGGCGCATTACCTGGAGTTGGGTTATGGCGTCAAACAGGATATCGCCGCCTCCAGAGCCTACTTTCGGCGGGCGGCCGACCTGGGAAATCCAGACGCTCAGTATTACATAGGCAGGCTACTGTCCTACGTGCCCAATACGGCCGAAATCATATTGGCAATGTACAAGTGTGCGATGGAGCAAGGTAATCGATTGGCAGCAAGATACTACTCAAGTTACTTACAAGATTCAGAGCTTTATCCAGAAGCTCTGTACGGCTACCAAACAGCTACCCGAAATGGCGACGATCTGAGTGCGTATAGTCTCGCTAATGCATTCAAAGGACCACCTGCTTCTAATGAGCTAAACTATTTAGCTTTACAGCGAGATGACGAACGCGTCGATCGATACAATAAAATCAGTGATTTCCTGACACGACACGAACACCTTGGGGCAAAAATGCCCGATCTGGATGACATCGTCCCGCTCCCTCCTGCGACCCTCCCCGAGTGGGACGGTACCTTCCAATGGAAACGAGAGCGTGACTCGACTGTACCCATCATTCCATCAGCAGAGCTGATCGACAAACTCAGCGCCGAAAAGGGACTTGATCCCGCCACCGGCTTGCCGCAGCCAAAACCCACCGGGAATACCTGACCATCACCGTCGGGGTGCATCCTGTTTGGCAGTTCGGAGAAAGTGAATTGATGATGGGTGAGTCATTAATTATCGAGTGAAGTTATGCATGGGAATTCAATAAGTAATCGGCTGGTGGCGAGTAAGCTACTGGCATTGTTCAGTTTCTTGATGATCATGGCCTGCTCAAAAAAAGAAGAGCATGCGCCTGATGCCGCGTCGGTGGACTTTGCCTACAGTAGGCTGGAATTTAACTGCGCATATGAACGCGACTCGTTGCCTGTATTGGGCCAGGACGCGGACATCCTCTATCGGTATGGACTTTACATGGAAAAGCGTAAAGGACAGAAGGATAACGACGAGATTGCCCGCTACTATCGTATCGCGGCTGCACACGATCATTACAAGGCTGCAACCAATCTGCAGTTCCTGCTGTCAACCGGACAAGCCCGCTCTCCTGATGCCAGTAAAGAGGTCATTGATCTGGCGGAATATTATGTTGCTCAAGGCATCCCGGGGGCTTATTACGACATGGCGCATTACCTGGAGTTGGGTTATGGCGTCAAACAGGATGTCGCGGCCTCCAGAGCCTACTTTCGGCGGGCGGCCGACCTGGGAAATCCGGACGCTCAGTATTACATAGGCAGGCTTCTTTCCTACGTACCCAATACAGCCGAAATCATATTGGCAATGTACAAGTGTGCGATGGAGCAAGGTAATCGATTGGCGGGAAGAAATTACTCAAGCTACTCGAAAGTCACCGGGCAATATCAAGAGGCTCTGCATGGCTACCAGGCAGCTACCCGAAATGGCGACGATCTGAGTGCGTATAGTCTCGCTAATGCATTCAAAGGACCACCTGCTTCTAATGAGCTAAACTATTTGGCTTTACAGCAAGATGACGAACGCGTCGATCGATACAATAAAATCAGCGATTTCCTGACGCGACACGAACACCTCGGGGCAAAGATCCCCGATCTGGATGACATCGTTCCACTCCCACCTGCGAACCTCCCTGAGTGGGACGGTACCTTCCAATGGAAGCGAGAGCGTGACTCGGCTGTACCCATCATTCCATCAGCAGAGCTGATCGAAAAACTCAGTGCCGAAAAGGGACTTGATCCCGGCACCGGCTTGCCGCTGCCGAAATCCGCCGGGAGCCTCTGATTAATACTGTCACGGCACTTACTGCTCGCGATGGTGGGCATGGGCGTAAGCATCGACGAACTGACCCAGGCTGAGGCGGAGTTGATGAGCAAGCTTCACAAGAACTGGTTACCTGTAGGAGCGAGCCTGCTCGCGATGGACGTCAACGATAACGCGGGCATTCTGAATAAACGCGTCGGACTTGAGTCCATCGCGAGCAGGCTCGCTCCTACAATGGTTCGGAGTCGTTCACAAAATCCGGGGCCACCTCTGCCCCCTGTGGGAGCGGGCTTGCTTGCGAAGGCGGCCTCAAAAGCTCAGTAATCATCCCCGCATTCGGTGATGTCTTTCTCCACCATCAACGCATCCGGACCCATCCCCGCCGGAAATTTTCCCTTCAGATTCCACGCAAACGCAATAATCTCGGCAATCGTCAGATACAGCTCCTGCGGAATGCTGTCCCCCAGTTCCATGCGCGCCAGCAGTCTCACCAACTCGGCATTTTCGTAGATCGGCACTTCGCAGTCGCGGGCGATTCGCAGGATTTCTTCCGCCAGTTCTTCGTCGCCCTTGGCGGTGAGGGTGGGGGCTTGGGTGCCGTCGTATTTCAGGGCGATGGCCTGGCGTGGGGCGTTGGGGTTTTTCATGCGGTTTCGTCGACCCAGCGTTGTTCGAGGCGGGTTTGCGGGCCTTGGGGCGGTGTGCCGAGGTGGCAGTCCAGGTCGCCGACGTTCAGGCCGGCGGACAGCAGGCGGTCACGCAACCCGGCCAGATTGCTTTCGATCAGGCTGGCGGTGTACGGCCGTTCGGCCCAGAGCTGGCTGGAGAGGCTGCCCTTGATCAGTTGCGCCTGGATTTGCAGGGGGCCCAACGGCTCCATGGCGAAGGCCAGTTCGACTCGCCACAGCTGTTGCTTGGGTTCGCGTTCTTCGCGACGCTCCTTTGGCTGTTCTTTCTCGGGGGCGTCTTCGCGCTGGAACTTGATCTGCAAGGGCACGATGTCTTGCATGTTGCGCATCGGGATTTCCAGCTGCCAGGTGCTCATCAGCCGTCCGTCGGCGGTGACGCCGGTCTGTTCCAGGCTCGACAGCTGATGGCTTTGCAGGCGTGAAACCGCAGCGGCGGCCAGGCGTAGCAAGTGTTCGAGGTCGTTTTCACCCTCGGCGCTTTGCAGCAGGCGTTCGGGCAGGGGGAAGCCGTTCGGCGACGGTTTGGCACTGACCTGGCCGAGCATGCCCAAAGCATTGCGGACAAAATTCGGCATGGCCTGGGCCAGGGTGTTGGCGGTGATGATCGCGCCGAGGCTGGTGTTGGCCGGCAAGCCCTGGCTCAACTGCGCAACCAGTTTGAGCAGGTCGCCTTTCATGTCCGGCGCGTGTGTCGGGTTTTGCCCGTTCAGCAGTTTGCTTTCCAGGAACGCTCCACTGCTGGCCAGTGCCAGGGCCAGGCCCTTGGGGGTGCTCAGTTGCTGGACATCCGGCAGGCCGGCGAGCAACCGGGCAGCGGCGCTGCGCAGTTCGGTGGAGGTCTGGTCCGAGGGCGCAAGGTTCTGCAGGAGTTTGAGCAATCCATCCAGCGAGCCCTGGCGGCTTTGCTGGTCGACCAGTTGCCGGGTGACCGCCAGTTGTTCCTGGCGGCTGCTCAGCGGCACGAATTTCAATGTCTGGCTGTCTTGCACCTGCGCGCTCAACAAGGTACCGATGCGCAAGGGTTGCGGGCTGTCGATGCTCAGGGTGCTGCCGCTCAACGCGGTGTTGAGCAGGCTCACCATCGAGCGAAACACCATGGGCTGGCCGGGGGCCTGGGGCAGCACTTGCGAGGTCAGCACCTTGCCCTGCAGCAGGGTGCCAACGGGCAGTTGCGCGGTGTCGAGGCGGGTGAGGGTGGCGACGCTGGAGGCGATGGCCTGTTGCACCGTCACGGCCAGGTTGCCGGCCGAGGGCTGGGTGACGACCAGCGTGGTGCCCTGGGCCAGCGGCTGATTGCTGGTGGTCTGGACCGTGGTCTGGCGGCCGCTGTCGAGGGTGACCTTGAGCAGCAGCTGGAAAGTCTGGTCCGCCTGCTTGAGCGACAGTACTTCGGCCTGGGCGGTTTGACCGACGCTGATCAGCCCCTCCACCGGTGTCAGCAATTTGAGCAGCTCGCCGCTGACCACCTGCGGGCGCGAAGTCGCCGGGAGGGTTTGCGGTAGCGGGAGGATGTTCATTTCGCCTGTCATACGCGGTCACAACCTGAGGAAAATGCACTCTTTAGAGTAAGGCATGGCATGTATAATGCCGCGCCGTTGTATCCAAAAATGGCAAAACTTTGCAATTGTTTGACGCAGCTCTCTAGAACAAGACGTCATTGCATCTATGCTGCATCTCTTTAACGGCCGCGCCAGAGCCGACTTGAACCGTATAAGGCCCGTGAACCCTTGACCAGCCCAGTCCTGCAAACCGTTGCCCTTGCCTGTGAGCGAGACCTTCGGCTGCTCTTCGAAAATCTCGATTTGCGACTGGCCAGTGGCGAAATGGTACAAATCAGCGGACCCAACGGCAGCGGCAAGACCAGCCTGTTGCGCCTGCTCTCGGGGCTGATGCAGCCGACCGCCGGTCAGGTGCTGCTCAATGGCCAGCCGCTGAACGAACAACGCGGCGAACTGGCGCGCAACCTGCTGTGGATCGGCCATGCCGCCGGAATCAAGGATCTGCTGACGCCGGAAGAGAACCTGAGCTGGCTGTGCGCCTTGCATCACCCGGCGACCCATGCGGCGATCTGGCAGGCGCTGGCCGCGGTCGGGCTGCGCGGATTCGAGGATGTGCCTTGCCACACCCTGTCTGCCGGCCAACAGCGTCGTGTCGCCCTGGCGCGCCTGTATCTGGACAGTCCACCGCTTTGGATCCTCGATGAACCCTTTACCGCCCTCGACAAGCAGGGCGTGGCGCAACTCGAAGAGCACCTGGCCGGCCACTGCGAACGCGGCGGCATGGTGGTGTTGACCACCCACCACACGCTGAGCCGGATGCCGGCCGGTTATCGCGATATCGATCTGGGGAGCTGGGCCGTATGAGTGTTTTCGGCCTGTTGGTCGCCCGCGAGGCTCGTCTGCTGTTCCGTCGCCCGGCGGAACTGGCCAATCCGCTCGTCTTCTTCGCGATCGTCGTTTCGCTGTTCCCGTTGGCCGTCGGACCTGAGTCTCAATTGTTGCAAACCTTGTCTCCGGGGTTGGTCTGGGTGGCGGCACTTTTATCGGTTCTGCTCTCGCTGGACGGGCTTTTCCGCAGTGATTTCGAAGACGGATCCCTTGAACAGTGGGTCCTTTCGCCGCACCCCCTGGCTCTTCTGGTTTTGGCCAAGGTGCTGGCACACTGGGCCTTTTCCGGCCTGGCACTGGTTTTGCTGGCACCCTTGCTGGCGCTGATGCTCGGTTTGCCTGCCGCCTGTCTGCCGGTGTTGCTGCTTTCGTTGCTGCTCGGTACACCGGTACTGAGCCTGCTCGGTGCAGTGGGCGCGGCGCTGACGGTCGGTTTGAAGCGCGGTGGCCTGTTGCTGGCCCTGCTGATTCTGCCGTTGTACATCCCGGTGTTGATCCTTGGCAGTGGCGCCTTGCAGGCTGCCTTGCAGGGGATGCCGGCGACCGGTTATCTCCTGTGGCTTGGCAGCCTGACCGCCCTGGCGATAACCCTGACACCTTTTGCAATAGCCGCTGGCCTGAAGATCAGCGTCGGCGAATAATGAGGTCTGGTTAAAAAATGACCAGCAAAGACCCTGGCTCTTCACAGTAAAGAGCAACCGTGATGGAAACAGTATGAACTGGACGTGGTTTCACAAGCTCGGCTCGCCCAAATGGTTTTACGGCATCAGCGGCAAAATGCTGCCCTGGCTGAGCGTTGCGGCGTTGCTGCTGATCAGCGTTGGCGTGGTCTGGGGCCTGGCCTTTGCGCCGCCGGACTACCAGCAGGGCAACAGCTTCCGCATCATCTATATCCACGTTCCGGCCGCCATGCTGGCGCAGTCCATCTACGTGATGCTGGCGGTGTGCGGCATCGTCGGGCTGGTATGGAAGATGAAGCTGGCCGACGTCGCCCTGCAATGCGCGGCGCCCATCGGCGCCTGGATGACCGCGGTGGCGCTGGTCACCGGGGCGATCTGGGGCAAGCCGACCTGGGGCTCGTGGTGGGTCTGGGATGCACGCCTTACGTCCATGCTTATCCTGCTTTTCCTGTACTTCGGTCTCATTGCATTGGGCAACGCCATCAGCAATCGTGACAGCGCGGCCAAGGCCTGTGCGGTGCTGGCGATCGTCGGCGTGATCAACATCCCGATCATCAAGTACTCGGTGGAGTGGTGGAACACCCTGCACCAGGGCGCGACCTTCACCCTCACCGAGAAACCGGCAATGCCTGCCGAAATGTGGCTGCCATTGCTGCTGACGGCGTTGGGTTTCTACTGTTTCTTCGGCGCGGTCCTGCTGCTGCGCATGCGGCTTGAAGTGCTCAAGCGCGAAGCCCGGGCCAGTTGGGTCAAGGCCGAAGTGGAAACCAGCCTGGAGGTCGCTCGATGAGTTTTGCTTCATTCGGCGACTTCATCGCCATGGGCCATCATGGCCTGTATGTCTGGTCAGCCTATGGCATCTGCCTGGCGGTACTGGCCCTCAACGTGGCGGCGCCGATCCTGGCCCGCAAGCGGTATCTGCAACAAGAGGCGCGTCGTCTGCGCCGGGAGAACGGCAAGTGAATCCGCTGCGCAAAAAGCGTCTTATCATCATTCTCGCGATCCTGGTCGGGGTCGGCGCTGCTGTCGGCCTGGCCCTGAGCGCCCTGCAGCAGAACATCAACCTGTTTTACACACCGACCCAGATCGCCAACGGCGAAGCCCCGCATGACACGCGCATTCGTGCCGGCGGTATGGTCGAGGCCGGTTCCTTGCAGCGCTCCGGCGACTCGCTGGACGTGAAGTTCGTCGTCACCGACTTCAACAAATCCGTGACCATCACCTATCGCGGCATCCTCCCGGACCTGTTCCGCGAAGGGCAGGGCATCGTTGCCCTGGGCAAGCTCAACGCCGATGGTGTGGTGGTGGCCGATGAAGTGCTGGCCAAGCACGACGAGAAGTACATGCCGCCGGAAGTGACCAAGGCGTTGAAAGACAGCGGCCAGTCGGCACCCACTCCCGCGAAAGAGGGCTAACTGATGACAGCTGGAATCTTCATCCCCGAATTGGGCCACCTGGCCATGATCCTGGCGCTGTGTTTCGCGCTGGTTCAGGCCGTGGTGCCATTGGTCGGTGCCTGGCGCGGTGACCGCTTCTGGATGAGCCTGGCCCAGCCGGCCGCGTGGGGGCAGTTCGCGTTTTTGCTGTTCGCCTTCGGTTGCCTGACCTACGCCTTCATGGTCGATGACTTCTCCGTGGCCTATGTGGCCAACAACTCCAACAGCGCCTTGCCGTGGTACTACAAGTTCAGCGCCGTGTGGGGTGCCCACGAAGGTTCCTTGCTGTTGTGGGCCTTGATTCTCGGCGGCTGGACCTTCGCGGTGTCGGTGTTTTCCCGGCAATTGCCGCAGGTCATGCTGGCCCGCGTGCTGGCGGTGATGGGCATGATCAGCACCGGATTTATGCTGTTCCTGATCATGACCTCCAACCCGTTCAAGCGCATCCTGCCGCAGATGCCCACCGACGGTGCCGACCTCAACCCGCTGCTGCAAGACATCGGCCTGATCGTTCACCCGCCGATGCTGTACATGGGTTACGTCGGTTTCTCCGTGGCGTTTGCCTTCGCCATCGCCGCGTTGATGGGCGGTCGCCTGGATGCGGCGTGGGCGCGCTGGTCGCGTCCGTGGACTATCGTCGCCTGGGCGTTCCTCGGCATTGGCATCACCCTCGGTTCGTGGTGGGCGTACTACGAACTCGGCTGGGGTGGCTGGTGGTTCTGGGACCCGGTGGAAAACGCCTCGTTCATGCCATGGCTGGTGGGCACCGCACTGATTCACTCGTTGGCGGTCACGGAAAAACGTGGCGTGTTCAAGAGCTGGACCGTGTTGCTGGCCATCGCCGCATTTTCCTTGAGTCTGCTGGGCACCTTCCTCGTGCGTTCCGGCGTGCTGACCTCGGTGCACGCCTTTGCGTCCGATCCGGAGCGCGGGGTGTTCATCCTGATTTTCCTGCTGTTCGTGGTCGGTGGTTCGCTGACGCTGTTCGCCCTTCGCGCACCGGTGGTCAAGAGCCAGGTGGGCTTCAACCTCTGGTCCCGGGAAACCCTGTTGCTGGGTAACAACCTGGTGTTGGTGGTGGCGGCTTCGATGATCCTGCTCGGCACCTTGTACCCGCTGATTCTCGATGCCATGACCGGGGCCAAGCTGTCCGTCGGCCCGCCGTACTTCAACGCGCTGTTCATTCCGTTGATGGCGTTGCTGATGGTGGTGATGGCGGTCGGCGTGATCGTGCGCTGGAAAGACACACCGGTGAAATGGCTGGTGAGCATGCTGACCCCGGTCCTGCTCGGCAGCGCCGCGCTGGCAGTCGTGGCCGGCGTCGCCTACGGCGATTTCAACTGGGCCGTGCTCGCGACCTTCATGCTCGCCGCCTGGGTGTTGCTGGCCGGTGTGCGTGACATCTTCGACAAGACCCGCCACAAGGGCCTGATCAAGGGCCTGCCAACCCTGACCCGCAGCTACTGGGGCATGCAGGTCGCGCACCTGGGCATTGCCGTGTGTGCGCTGGGTGTCGTGCTGTCGAGCCAGAACAGTGCCGAGCGCGACCTGCGCCTGGCGCCGGGCGAATCCATGGATCTGGGCGGCTATCAGTTCGTCTTTGAAGGTGCCAAACACTTCGAAGGCCCCAACTTCACTTCCGACAAAGGCACCGTGCGGGTGATCCGCAACGGCAAGGAAATCAGCGTGCTGCACCCGGAAAAACGCCTCTATACCGTGCAGAACTCGGTGATGACCGAAGCCGGCATCGACGCCGGCTTCACCCGCGACCTCTATGTCGCCCTCGGTGAACCGCTGGGCAACGGCGCCTGGGCTGTGCGCGTGCACGTCAAGCCGTTCGTGCGCTGGATCTGGTTCGGTGGTCTGCTGACCGGCTTCGGTGGTTTGCTGGCGGCGCTGGATCGGCGTTATCGGGTCAAGGTCAAAAGCCGCGTGCGCGAAGCACTGGGCATGTCGGGAGCCACTGCATGAAGCGTTGGTTGATGTTGTTGCCACTGGCGATTTTTCTGGTGGTTGCTGTATTCCTTTACCGAGGGTTGTACCTGGATCCGGCCGAGCTGCCTTCGGCCATGATCGACAAGCCGTTCCCGGCGTTTTCCCTGCCGTCGGTGCAGGGCGACAAGACCCTGACCCGCGCTGACATTCTGGGCAAGCCGGCGCTGGTCAACGTCTGGGGCACCTGGTGCATTTCCTGCCGGGTCGAGCACCCGGTGCTGAACAAGCTGGCCCAGCAGGGCGTGGTGATCTATGGCATCAACTACAAGGACGTCAACGCCGACGCCTTGAAGTGGCTGACGGACTTCCACAACCCGTATGTGCTGGACATTCGTGACGACGCAGGCTCGCTGGGCCTGAACCTCGGCGTGTACGGCGCACCGGAAACCTTCTTCATCGACGCCAAGGGCATCATCCGTGACAAGTTCGTCGGCGTGATCGACGAGCAGGTCTGGCGCGAAAAACTGGCGGCCAAGTACCAGGCGCTGGTCGACGAGGCCAAGCCATGAAGCGCTGGATCGCTGCCGTTGCTCTGGGCTTGAGCCTGGCGGGCGTGGCCCACGCGGCCATCGACACCTACGAGTTCGCCAAGGAAGAGGATCGCGAGCGTTTCCGCGAGCTGACCAAGGAGCTGCGTTGCCCCAAGTGCCAGAATCAGGACATCGCCGATTCCAACGCACCGATTGCCGCTGACTTGCGCAAAGAGATATTCCGCATGCTCGGCGAGGGCAAGGACAACCAGCAGATCATCGACTTCATGGTCGATCGCTACGGTGATTTCGTCCGCTACAAGCCTGCGCTCAACGCCAAGACCGCCTTGCTCTGGTTTGGCCCCGCCGGCCTGCTGCTGGGCGGTGTCGTGATCATCGCGGTGATCGTCCGCCGTCGTCGCGTGCAACGCGCCGGCACCCCGGGCTCGCTTTCTGCCGAGGAGCGCTCGCGCCTCGACCACCTGTTGGATAAAACCAAGAATGATTGATTTCTGGCTCGCTGCAGGTCTGCTGCTTCTGGTTGCCCTGAGTTTTCTGTTGATCCCGGTGCTGCGCAGCCGTCGCGCTCAGCGCGAAGAGGATCGTACCGCCCTGAATGTCGCGCTTTATCAGGAGCGCGTGGCTGAGTTGCAGGCTCAACAGGAAGAGGGCGTACTCGATGCGGCGCAAATGGACGCCGGTCGTGCCGAAGCCGCCCGTGAATTGCTGGCGGACACCGAAGGCGCTGAAGTGCCGCGGGTGTCGCGTCTGGGTAAACCCTTGCCATTGTTGGCGGCCATTCTGGTGCCGGTGCTGGGCCTGGGCCTGTATCTGCATTTCGGTGCCAGCGACAAGGTAGAACTGACCCGCGAATTCTCCCAGGCCCCCCAGTCGATGGAGGAGATGACCCGGCGCCTGGAGCGTGCGGTCGCCGCTCAGCCGGATTCCGCTGAGGGCATGTACTTCCTCGGTCGCACCTACATGGCTCAGGATCGCCCGGCGGACGCGGCGAAGATGTTCGAACGCACGGTGAACCTGGCCGGTCGTCAGCCCGAGCTGCTCGGTCAATGGGCCCAGGCCCAGTACTTTGCCGATGGCAAGAAGTGGTCGGACAAGGTCCAGGCCCTGACCGACGAAGCGCTCAAGGCCGATCCGAAGGAAGTCACCAGCCTTGGCCTGCTGGGCATTGCCGCATTTGAAGGCGAGCGTTATCAGGACGCCATCGATTACTGGAATCGCCTGTTGGCGCAGTTACCGCCGCAGGACAAGTCCCGCGAGGCACTGCAAGGCGGGATCACCCGGGCCGCGGAGAAACTGGTGGCCAGTGGCGGCAAGGTTGAGCAGGCACCGACGGCCAAGGCCGCGGCGTTGCTCAAGGTCAGCGTCGATCTGAGTGCAGACATTAAATCCAGGGTCCAGCCTGGTGACAGCGTGTTCATCTTCGCCCGTGCGATCTCCGGTCCTCCGGCCCCGCTGGCGGTCAAGCGCATGACCGTGGCCGACCTGCCGGTGACCGTCGAACTGGGCGATGCCGACGCAATGATGCCGCAATTGAAACTGTCGAACTTCCCTGAAGTCCAACTGGTTGCGCGCATTTCCCGTGCCGGCAAACCGACCGCTGGCGAATGGATCGGTCGCAGCCAGCCTTTGGCCAGCAGCACCACCGCGCCGCAAACACTGACCATCGACAGCCCGGATAAATGACAGGAAACGCCACCATGACCGCCATTGCTCGTATTGCCCTGCTCAGCGCTGTTTTGGGGCTAAGCGCTTGTGCGGTCCAGCCACCAACGGAGCAACAGGCACCCGCACCGTTCCCGCCGTCGCAGCCCAGCCCCACGCCTTCGACGTCGCCCGTACCGAGCAAGCCGACCATCCCGGCCAAACCCTCCAAGCCGTTGCCACGCACTTCTGCCAGCTTCGCGCCACCACCTGGAGGGAATAGCCATTGGGATCCGAAGCTTGGGGTGTATGTGCTGGATGACCAGCCCAATACTTTTTATCGCCAGCGTACCTATTACCGCTGGGATAACGGCTGGAGCCGGTCGATCAGTCCGAACGGACCGTGGGAAGATACTGACATCCACGGTGTACCGGGTGGCCTGGGGCGGCAATTCGGGCAGTAACGCAAAAAGGCAACCTTCGGGTTGCCTCTTTCTTGGCTGTAGAAATGTGATTGTCGGGTCACTGCTGGACCCTGTGGGAGCGCGAAGGCGGCCTGACAGCCTCGGCGTGTTCCGCGATCTGGTGCAGAACCCGCTGGTGCAACGGGTGTCGGTGATGGACCATTCGCCGGGTCAGCGCCAGTTCGTGCTGGAATCCAACTACCGTGAGTACTACATGGACAAGTCTCACCTGACCACGACCCGGATGGACGAATTCATCACGCTGCGGCATGACCATCGCCGGGTTCCCGACCACCGTCGAGGCCGCGCGCGCGGCATGAAAGTGTTGATGGGCGCACCGAACATCGTGCGCGGCGAGTCGCACTCGGGTAACGTGACCGCCGCAGATCTGACCGCAGAGGGTCTGCCGATGGTCCGGCAAGTATGGCGACAGGCGAAGAGGGTGTTTTGATGGCGGGCAGGTTGATCTATCTCATAGGGCCTTCAGGTTCGGGCAAGGACAGCCTGCTGGATGCCGCGCGAACGCGGTTGGCCGAACGCGGCTGCCGTATCGTGCGTCGGGTCATTACCCGCTCGGCCGAAGCCGTGGGCGAGGCGGCGCTTGGTGTCAGTGCGCAGCAATTCGCCGACATGCAAGCCCAGGGCGCGTTTGCCCTGAGCTGGCACGCCAATGGTTTGTCCTATGGCATCCCACGGGAAATCGACGATTGGCTGGCCGCCGGCCAGGACGTACTGGTCAATGGCTCGCGGGGGCATTTGCAGAATACGCGCCTGCGCTATCCGGATGTGTTGGTGCTGCTGCTGAGCGTGGAGCAGGCGGTGTTGCGTGAACGACTGCTCAAGCGCGGGCGTGAATCGATTAGCGAGATCGATCAGCGCCTGGCACGTAATGCCCGATTCAACGAGCGGTTGCTGGTGGAAGATCCCGCCGCGCACCTGCTCGACAACTCCGGACCGCTGGCGCTTACGGTCGAACGCTTGCTGGCCTGCATTGACGAGCAAACCCCATGCGCCTGACGTTGCCGGGAACGAACACGAGGAATTACCTTCGTACGCGGTCAATGCAAGAGCTGGCGTAGCCCGCGATCTTTTGATCCTGATTGGGCTGCCTGTCAGGCTTTCCTGGCCAACAACCCCTGCACATACTCCACAAACGCCCGAGCCTTGGCGCTGGCCATTCTCCCGGTGGGGAACACCGCCCACAGATCCAGGTTCGGCAGTGTCCAGTCCCTCATCACTTCCCGGACCGAACCGTCGGCCAGTTCCGGCGCGAACATCCATTGCGAGGCCAAGGTCAGCCCTTGATGGGCCAGCACGGCTTCACGCAGGCCTTCGGCGGCGTTGACGCGGATCCGGCCGCTGATGTTCACCGACTGTTTCTCGCCGGCTTTTTCGAACTGCCAACCGGCGCCGCCACCGAGGGTGTAGAGGATGGCCTGATGCTTGCGCAGGTCGGTGGGGCAGGTGGGCTCGCCGTGTTTTTCGAAGTAGGCCGGTGTGCCCAGTACCATGCGCCGACATTCGGCGATCTTGCGGGCGGTCAGGCCCGAGTCGTTCAACACGCCCATGCGCAGGGCGATGTCGACGCCTTCTTCCACCAGGTTGACGTTGCGATCATCGAGCATCAGGTCGATGTCCAGCGCCGGGTTTTGCTCCAGAAAGGGCCCCAGGCGCGGAACAATGTGTAGCCGGCCGAAGGTGACAGGCGCGCAGATGCGCAGGTTGCCACTGAGCCCGCCTGCGGATCCCCGTGCGGCGTTATCGGCCTCGTCGGCTTCTTCGATGGCGCGCCTGGCCCGTTCGAAAAAGGCCAGCCCGGCCTCGGTGGGCGTCAGGCCCCGGGTCGAACGCAACAATAGCCGCACCGCCAACCGCGATTCGAGTTGCGCGATGGTTTTCGACACGGCCGGCTGGCCGATGTTCAGGCGCCGGGCGGCGGCGGAAAACGAACCGGTTTCCACCACGTAGACGAAGGTTTCCATTGCGCCGAGGCGGTCCATTGAAAGTCCTTGTGTAGTCTCAATGTTGCCGGTGACCCACTGTGGGAGCGGGCTTGCTCGCGAAAGCGGTGTTTCAGTCGACATCGATGTTGAATGTCAGTCCGCATTCGCGAGCAAGCCCGCTCCCACATTTGTTAGTGGGCGTTAATCAGAAAGCAGCTTTACCCACCGAAGCACCACCATCGACAAACAGCGTCTGCCCGGTGATGAACCCGCTCTGTTCCGACAGCAGAAACGTAATCGCCGAGGCGATTTCCTGTGGTTGTCCCAGGCGGCCCATCGGCACACTTGCCAGATACCGCGCTTCACCTTCGCTGCCCGGCGGATTGTTGGCGCGAAACAGTTCGGTTTCGGTCGGCCCCGGCGCCACGGCGTTTACCGTGATACCACTTTGCGCCAGCTCCAGCGCCCACGAGCGGGTGAAGCTGATCAGCGCAGCCTTGGCCGCCGCATACGCCGTGCGCTGGGTAATCCCGAGCACCGTCAGGCTGGAGAGGTTGACCACCCGGCCCCATCCCTTGGCGCGCATGTTCGGCAACAGCGCCTGGGTGGCCTGCAAGGCCGAATGCAGATTGACCCGCATCACCTCATCAAAGGTATCCAGATCGATTTCGCCGAGCGCTTGCGCACGCACCAGGCCGACGTTGTTCACCAATCCATCGAACTCGTACGTTTGGGCCAGATCCGCCAGTACTTCCTTGGTCAGTGCTCGGTCGCTCAGGTCCAGGGGAAACAGAATGCCGGGGAACGTCAGGTCGGGTTTGCGGGCAATGCCCACCACACGATGACCGGCCCGGTCCAGGTGCTCGGCCACCGCCCGGCCAATGCCTTTGCTGGCGCCGGTGATGAGAAAGGTACGTCGGGTCATGGCAACTCCTTGTAAGTGCATGCCGCCGGCCGGGCGGCACTTGAACGGGTCAGCCGCGATTCGCATCCAGCATCGCATCAGGCTCTGGCGTTGAGTGTAATCGGGGTTGACCTCGGCGTAACGGATCATCGTTGATCCTGGATAGGCACGGGCGCAACACAGGTGTGCGGCATAGCATTCATGCTTTTAGCGACTTATACCGTCGCCAGCGAAGCCTTCTGCGAAACACTCAAGAACCGCAGCAACGCCAACAGTGGAAACGCGCTGCCGACGATCACGATCCACAACCAGCCGCCGTGTTCGTACACCGCGCTGGCCACCGAAGAGCCGAAGGCGCCGCCGATGAAGATGCTGGTCATGTACAGCGCATTCAGGCGGCTGCGGCTTTTGCCGTCGAGGGAGTAGACCGCGCGCTGGCCGAGGACCATGTTCATCTGCACGCAGAAGTCGAGCACCACGCCGGTCACCGCCAGGCCGATGACGCTGTAGGCCGGATGGATAAACGCCGGCACGAAACTCAGGCTGGCGAACAGCAGGGCCAGCAACGAGGCAATGCGGGTGTGACCGGCATCGGCCAGGCGCCCGGCGATGGGGGCGGCGATGGCGCCGATGGCACCCACCAGGGCGAAAATCGCAATCTGGCTTTGCGACAAACCGTGATTGCGCGCCAGTTCCAGCGGCACGGCGGTCCAGAACAGGCTGAAGGTGGCAAACATGCAGCCCTGGTAAAACGCCCGCTGGCGCAGCACTGGTTGTTTGCGCAACAGCGTCCACAGCGAGCCCAGCAACTGGCCATAGGAAGCGCTGTGATCAGGTTCACGCTTGGGAATGGTCACGGCCAGCACGATGCTGATGGCCGCCATCAACGCCGCGGCAATCATGAACATCGCTCGCCAGCCGAAGTGGTCGGCCACCACGCTGGACACCGGCCGGGCCAGCAGAATGCCGAGCAACAAACCGCCCATGATCCCGCCCACCACACGGCCACGGGTTTCTTCCGGCGCCAGATGCGCGGCCAACGGAATCAGGATCTGCACCGACACTGAACTGAACCCCACCAACAGTGAAATCAGCAAGAACACGTTCGGCTGATCGGTGAACGCCGCGCCCAGCAGGCTGGCAATTGCCACCAGGGTGGTGATGATCATCAGCCGACGGTTCTCCAGCAGATCCCCCAGCGGCACCAGGAAAAACAGCCCCAGCGCATAGCCAATCTGAGTCAGGGAAACGATCAGGCTGGCCATGGTGTTGGTCAGGCCAATATCCGGGGCGATCAGGCCGATGATCGGCTGGGCGTAGTAGATGTTGGCAACAATGGCGCCGCAGCAGAAGGCGAACAGCAGCACCATGCCTCGGGTCATTGTCGCGGTGCCGTGGGGCACCTGGGTCGCTGGGTTCATAACGGGTCTCGCTGTACGGAAAGGAATGCGCGCAGGCTAATGGGCTGACTGAAACGGCGGAAGCGGGATTGGAGTGATAGCAATTATTCCATTGCGGAATGACTGACGAACGCGTGTGTCGCCCGTCGAAGAGCCTTGCGTCAGAACTATGCAGTTGAATGATACATTCACTTACATCTTGTTCGATAGCGTGCTTATGTTCTCTCTTCCTGTCTTGCCACCGGAGGGCCATCCCATGAATGTGAAGTTTCGTCAGCTGATTCGTCGCGCTGTTGTCGCAACCTTGATCAGCGTCTTCGGCGTTGGCCTGGTACAGGCAGAGGATGCGCCGGGCACACGTATCGGTGTGCGCGGCGAGATCACCGGTGTCAGCCAGGACGCGCTGAAAGTCCGTGCCAACAGCGGCGACAACGTGATGATCAACCTGACCAGGGACACCAAGGTCCGCGCCGTGACCCTGGCCAACATCGAAGACATCAAGCCCGGCAGCTACATTGGCTCAGCGGCTATTCCTCAGGAAGATGGCACCCTCAAGGCCCTGGAGGTCCACGTTTTCCCTCCGGAACTGGCCGGCAGTGGCGACGGTCATCGACCGTTTGACCTGGTCAAGGGCAGCAGCATGACCAACGGCAGCGTCGGCGACCTGGTGGTGAGCAATGGTCGGGTGCTGACCGTCAACTACAAGGGCGGCCAGCAAAAGATCCTGGTCCCCGAAGACGTACCCATCGTCAACCTGATGCCGGCCGATCGCAGCCTGTTGAAGGTGGGCGTGAAGATCGTGACCTTTGTGACGCAGGGCGCTGACGGCACGCTCACCGCTCAATCCATCTCGGCGGGCAAGGATGGCGTGACGCCGCCGATGTAGACGTCATTAGTATCAGGGGTTGGTCGCCGTTGGTTTAAAAAGACCGTATATCCAATAGAAGAAGGAAAGTATCATTAAAATAGAGAGATAAATAAAAATCAAATAATAGTCCGCTACGCGAGAGGCCAATCCCGTAAATGCTTTCGGGTACTCAATATCTGCTGTTTGTTGATCACTGCCGATAGAAATTGCGTACTCGTCAATTTTCTCCAGTTCTGTTGGAAACCAGGCCCAAATTCGAAAAGTGCCACCTTGTCTGATTGAGGGGATTTTATAGCGTCGTGTTTGTTCGCCTAAATTTGAAACCTCTTTTTTATCATCTTCAATCATCAATAGTGCGTGCTGCGGAAGATCAACGTAGACATCTTTTGCTATAGCGGATCCTTTATTGGATATGCTGATAAAAATCATTGTTTGATACTGTTCGACTCCGTTTGTGAATGGAGGAGTCCAAGGCATGAGTATATTGGTTTTGATTCTTTCGAATAGTTCGTTTTTATGCTCGTTGCTGACTTCGGGAAGCGATTTGTTTATGAGGTCCGAGAGTATTGTCGGACTTGCGAGTTTTCTGCTCTCACGCATCAGTTTATCGTACTGCGGAGGTGTGTACGATACTTGCTTGTCAATTTTGGCGTTTAGGTCTGCGCTGGGGCTTGATAGCGTAATGAATAGTCCTGCTATGGCAGTTACTGAAGTAATGACTCCGAAAATTATTGCGCCGATTTTTTCCGTACTCAAAAATTTGGTCCTTTCTATATGAGTCGATGCTATTGCTGTCGTGATTTTCTGAAGATGTAAGATGTTAGCGTAAAAGGCGTCTGTTTAGGATCGCCTTTTCGTTACCGCCCTGTCATCACTGACCGCTGTAGAACTGGTCGAAAATCCCGCCATCGTTGAAATAGGTCTTCTGCTCGGTGCGCCAACCACCAAAGGTCTTCTCGACGGACAGGAAATCCACTTTCGGGAAGCGGTCATGTACTTGGCCTGCACGACTGGATTTCGCGGGTGCAGGTAGTTCGCCGCAGCAATCTCCACAGGTACTTCAGGTATTCCTCGGCCGCTGCTCGGGTGCCTTTCTTGTCTTGTCGACGATCTTGTCGAACACCGACACCGGTTGCTCGGCTTCGGCGGAATCGCTCGGGTGGATGACTTCAAATTGATGTTGAGGGATTGCAGTCTGCTGAAACTGAGCGTGATGATCGGAGGAATATGACATTTGTGACGCAGATTACTGACGGTAAGCTTACCCCTCAGTCGATTTCGGCGGGCAAGGATGGCGTGACGCCGCCGATGTAGTCTTTGCAGGCCCGACCGACCATCCGATGAAATGCCCACATTGGCCTGACAACTAGAATCAACAGGGGGATCACTTCAACGCGTCCTTTCAAGCGGGAGTATCACGATGAAAATCGTATCGTCGCTGGCGTTGGTGGTAGCGGTTGGGTTGATCTCCGGGTGCTCGACGGTGCCTGATCGTCAGGTCACCAACGTTCCCCTGAACGCTACTTCCATCAATGCCGGGAAAATCGCCCGGCCCATCATGATGTCTGACGGTAATGCAACGGTGTTCTGGTTCGCGGTCAGTGGCGAAAGCATGGGTAGTGCTTTGCCGGGTCGTTTGCAGACTTATATCTATCAGGGAAGCTGTGCGAGCCTGGGTGCGAAACCGGCCTATGACATGAACGACGGGCCGAATGCGCGGTTCTATTCTGCGGCGTCGCATCAGTATTTCTGGAAGAGCGCACCGGTCGCCTACGAGACTCTTCGAGCGGGCGGCTATTCGTTGGTTGTGCGTGAAAGCCCGGCCGACGGGAGCCAGATTATTTTCTGCGGCAACCTGAGCTAGATCTGTAGCAGCTGGCGTAGCCTGCGTCCGGCTGCGCAGCAGTCGTAAAATCAGAGTTCGCGGTACGTCAGGGAGTTCGTGCAAGCCGGATTTACGACTGCTGCACAGCCGGACGCAGGCTACGCCAGCTGCTACAAAGAAGGCGTAGCGTCCGGGTTCGCCTGACTGATCGGCATTAACCTGTGCAGGTCGCCTTTTTCATTGCCGTTCAGTGATCACTTACCGCTGTAGACCTGGTCGAAAACCCCGCCATCGTTGAAGTGGGTCTTCTGCACGGTGCGCCAGTCGCCGAAGGTTTTCTCGACGGACAGGAAGTCCACTTTCGGGAAGCGATCGGTGTACTTGGCCAGCACGGCCGGGTCACGCGGGCGCAGGTAGTTCGCTGCCGCAATTTCCTGGCCTTGCGGCGACCACAGGTACTTCAGGTATTCCTCGGCCGCCGCACGGGTGCCTTTCTTGTCGACGGTCTTGTCGACAACCGACACCGGTGGCTCGGCTTCGGCGGAAACGCTTGGGTAGATGACTTCGAACTGATCACGGCCGAACTCGCGGGCGATCATTTCCGCTTCGTTTTCGAAAGTCACCAGTACGTCGCCGATCTGGTTGGTCATGAAGGTGGTGGTGGCGGCACGGCCGCCGGTATCGAGTACCGGCGCTTGCTTGAACAGCTTGCCGACGAAGTCTTTGGCCTTGTTCTCGTCGCCGCCGTTTTTCAGCACGTAGCCCCAGGCCGAGAGGTAGGTGTAGCGACCGTTACCGGAGGTTTTCGGGTTCGGGACGATGACCTGGACGCCATCCTTGAGCAGGTCCGGCCAGTCTTTCAGGGCTTTCGGGTTGCCCTTGCGCACGATGAACACGGTGGCCGAGGTGAACGGTGCGCTGTTGTTGGGCAGGCGCGTGACCCAATTGTCCGGGACCAGTTTGCCGTTGTCCGCCAGGGCGTTGATGTCGGTGGCCATGTTCATGGTGATGACATCGGCCGGCAAGCCGTCGATCACCGAACGCGCCTGTTTGCTGGAGCCGCCGAAGGACATTTGCAGGACGATGTTTTCGTTGTGCTCGGCTTGCCAGTGTTTCTGGAACGCAGTGTTGTAGTCCTTGTAGAAATCTCGCATCACATCGTAGGAAACGTTGAGCAGGGTCGGTGCCGCCTGGGCGATGTTGCCCAGGGCCAGGCCAGCGGCGAGAAGCGAGGCGCCAAAGAGTTTTTTCACTGCGAATTCCTTGTTCTGTGTAGGAGCTGCCGCAGGCTGCGATCTTTTGATCTTCTGTTTAAAAGATCGCAGCCTGCGGCAGCTCCTACAGGTTATTAGTTGGTTTCAAAGCACGCGACTATAGCCGGGCTCGTTTAGTCCCTTAAAGATTAAAAAGCTCTTTGCTTATTCCAGTTTTTTGAACAATGCATTGCCACATCGGGAGCAGAACGACGCCTCGGGTTCATGGCTGTCCTTGGCACACACCGGGCAGTCGCGATGCAACTGGCCGCCACGCATGGCCGTGGCCAGTTCGGCGGTGAAAATCCCGGTGGGCACGGCGATGATCGAGTAACCGGTGATCATCACCATCGACGAGATGACCTGGCCCAGTGCGGTCTTGGGCACGATGTCGCCGTAACCGACGGTGGTCAGGGTCACGATAGCCCAGTAAATGCCCTTGGGAATGCTGGTGAAGCCATGTTGCGGGCCTTCGACCACGTACATAAGGGTGCCGAACACCGTCACCAGGGTGCAGACGCTGAGCAGGAACACGAGGATCTTCTGCTTGCTGCCGCGCAGGGCATCGAGCAGGTAATGGGCTTGCTTGAGGTACGGACCGAGCTTGAGCACGCGGAAGATCCGCAGCATCCGGATCACCCGGATGATCAGCAGGTACTGGGCATCGCTGTAGTACAGCGCGAGAATGCCGGGCACGATGGCCAGCACGTCCACCAGTCCATAGAAACTGAAGGCATAGCGCAGGGGCTTGGGCGAGCAGTACAGGCGCAGGATGTACTCGCCGAGGAAGATCACCGTGAAGCCCCACTCGATATACGCCAGCAGGCTGGCGTAGTTCTGGTGGACGTCATCGATGCTGTCCAGGACCACCACCACCAGGCTGGCGAGGATGATCAGCAGCAGAGTGGAGTCGAAGCGTCGACCGGCGACGGTGTCGGTCTGGAAAATAATCACGTACAGGCGATTACGCCACGTGTCGTTGCTGATCATGCACATCGCCTTGGCCGCAAATCAGCGCAGCCTAGGTTGATTCTCCCCGGGAGCGCAAGGCACGCTTTCGACCGTGGCTTTGCCGAGCATTTGCACGATGCTGCGAATCAGCCAGCCGGCAAGAATGAACGGCGCGGTCAGGGTGGGCAGACCGATGGCGGCAAACACCGGTGTCAGCAACAGCGCCAGGCCAATGCCAACCAGCGGCAGCCACGGTTGGCGACGCCGCGAGCTGAAGGCGAGGGCGGCGAGTACGGCGTTGTAGCCGCCGAGGCCGAGCAGTGCGGTGTAGAAGTCGTGGTGCAGCAGGCTCCAGCCCATGCCCGCGACAGACGCCAGCAACGCCCAGCAGAATGCGCGGCGATCGGCGATCAGCAAACCGGCGGCAATCATCGCACCAGCCAACGGATGACCGAGGAACATCACCTGGCCGATGCCTTTGAGGGGCGCGGCGAGCATGTTCAGCGTGCTGACTTCGATCAAATGCGGCTCTGTCGAGGGCGTGGCGAAGCACAGCAGTAACCAGCCCAGCCCGACGAAGGGCGCGGTGTAGGCCGGCAGGCATTGGCTGAACCGGACGCGCTTGAGCCACTGCTGGGTGACCATCGCGCTCAGGCCTCCGGCGGCCAGAATCAGTGGCGGCATCATCGCCGACCAGGGGAAATACAGGCTCAGTAACAGTCCGAGCAGCACGCCGTTGTAGCTGAACAACCCGGCCTGACGGTCAGCCTTGGCATAGTTGCGGCGTTGCGCGGTGAGCAGCCCGGCGACACCACCGAGCAAGGCGCCGCCGAGCAAGGCGGGCGCCGTGAACAAAATGGCCAGGACGCACAGCAGGCCGCACAGCGGATTGCGCTGGAGAAAGATCTGGCTGAAGCCGTTGAGCAAGGCTTCGGCCCAGTCGGGGCAGTGGGTGTTGAAATGGTTGGCAGGCATGATGAAGTCTGTGGTGTTTCCGGTGAATCGTGTCGCCTGCTTCGCGAGCAAGCCCGCTCCCACACTGAATCTTTGTTCAGTCTTGGTTCCGTGAACGACACAAAACCAATGTGGGAGCGGGCTTGCTCGCGAAGAGGCCGGTACAGGCGCTAGATCAACGTCTCGATGCGCAAAGAGTTAGTCGATCCCGGCTGCCCAAAGGGCACACCGGCGGTGATCAATAAGGTGTCGCCACGCTGCGCCATGCCCTGGGCCTGGGCAATCTCCAGTGCCGTGGAGCACACTTCATCGACCTGACGCAGACGATCGTTGACCACCGAGTGCACACCCCAGGCCACGCTCAGGCGACGGGCGGTCTGCAGGTTCGGTGTCAGGTTGAGGATCGGCACCGTCGGCCGCTCCCGCGCCGCACGCAGGCTCGACGCGCCGGACTCGCTGTAGTTCACCAGCACCGCCACCGGCAGCACGTTGCTGATGCGGCGAATGGCGCAGCTGATCGCGTCGGAAACAGTCGCCTCGGCTTTCGGTCGACTGACGTCGAGTTGAGTCTGATAGTCCGGACCGTTTTCCACCTGGCGGATGATCTTGCTCATCATCTGCACGGCTTCGAGCGGGTATTCGCCGGACGCGGTTTCCGCCGACAGCATCACCGCGTCCGCACCTTCGGCCACGGCGTTGGCCACATCGGTGACCTCGGCGCGGGTTGGCGCCGGTGAGAAGCGCATCGACTCCAGCATCTGCGTCGCCACCACCACCGGTTTGCCGAGCTGGCGGCAGGTGCCGATGATGTTCTTCTGGATCTGCGGCACGCTTTCGGCCGGCACTTCCACGCCCAGGTCACCCCGGGCGACCATGATCGCGTCGCTCAGTTCGGCGATCTCGCGCAGTTGCTCGACCGCCGAGGGCTTCTCGATCTTGGCCATCAGGAACGCCCTGTCGCCGATCAGGCTGCGGGCTTCGCGGATGTCCTCGGGAAGTTGCACGAACGACAGCGCCACCCAGTCCACGCCCAGCTCCAGACCGAAGGTCAAATCGCGGCGATCCTTGGCGGTCAGCGGGCTCAGGTCGAGCACTGCTTGTGGCACGTTCACGCCTTTGCGGTCCGACAGTTCGCCGCCATTGATCACGGTGGTGTCGATGGCGTCGGCGTACTTGGTCACTACCCGCAGACGCAACTTGCCGTCGTCCAGCAGCAGGTCCATGCCCGGCTCCAGGGCGGCGATGATTTCCGGGTGGGGCAGGTTGACCCGGCGCTCATCGCCCGGCGTGGCATCGAGGTCCAGGCGCAGGGCCTGGCCGCGTACCAGTTGCACCTTGCCGTCGGCAAATTTGCCGACCCGCAGTTTCGGGCCTTGCAGGTCCATCAGGATGCCCAATGGATAATTGAGCTGGCGCTCGACTTCACGAATCCACTGGAAACGCTGGGCATGGTCGGCGTGATCGCCATGGCTGAAGTTCAGGCGGAAGATGTTGACCCCGGCCAGCACCAGCTCACGGATGGCATCGATACCGTCAATGGCAGGTCCCAGGGTGGCGAGGATTTTGACCTTTTTATCAGGCGTCATGTTTAGTGCTCTCAAGGATCAGAATGGCGCGGAAGTCGTTGACGTTGGTACGGGTCGGTTCGGTGACGATCAAGGCGTCCAGTGCCTCGAAGTAGCCGTAACCGTTGTTGTTGTCCAACTCGTCGCTGGCGCTCAGGCCCAGGGCGGCAGCACGGGCGTAACTGTCCGGGGTCATGATCGCGCCGGCGTTGTCTTCGGAGCCGTCGATGCCGTCGGTGTCACCGGCCAGCGCGTAGACGCCGGGCAGGCCCTTGAGGCTGTCGGTCAGGCTCAGCAGGAACTCGGCATTGCGCCCGCCACGGCCATTGCCGCGCACGGTGACGGTGGTTTCGCCGCCGGAGAGAATCACGCAGGGCGCCGCCAGCGGCTGACCGTGCAGGACTATCTGCCGTGCGATGCCGGCGTGGACTTTCGCCACCTCGCGGGATTCGCCTTCCAGGTCGCCGAGGATCAGCGGGCTGAACCCGGCCTGACGGCATTTCACCGCCGCCGCTTCAAGGGATTGCTGCGGGCGGGCGATCAACTGGAAATGACTGCGGGCCAGGCTCGGATCACCGGGTTTTACGGTTTCCGACTCGGGGCTTTGCAGCCAGGTGCGCACCGAAGCCGGAACCTCGATGGTGTAGCGTTTGAGGATCGCCAGCGCTTCGGCCGAGGTGCTCGGGTCGGCCACGGTAGGGCCGGAGGCGATGACCGTGGCGAGGTCGCCCGGTACATCGGAAATCGCATAGGTGTAGACCGTGGCGGGCCAGCAGGCTTTGCCCAGGCGGCCGCCCTTGATCGCCGAGAGGTGCTTGCGCACGCAGTTCATCTCGCCGATGGTCGCGCCGGACTTGAGCAGGGCTTTGTTGATCGATTGCTTGTCGGCCAGGGTGATGCCTTCGGCCGGCAGAGCCAGCAGGGCAGAGCCACCACCGGAAAGCAGGAAGATCACGCGGTCGTTTTCGCTGAGGTCGCTGACCAGTTCAAGCACACGCTTGGCCACGGCCAGGCCGGCGGCGTCCGGTACCGGGTGCGCGGCTTCGACCACTTCGATTTTTTCGCAAGGCGCGCCGTGACCGTAACGGGTCACCACCAGGCCTGACACTTCGCCCTGCCAGCAGCGCTCGACCACCTGGGCCATGGCGGCTGCGGCCTTGCCGGCGCCAATGACGATCACGCGACCCGTACGGTCGGCAGGCAGATGGGCTTCGAGGACTTGTTGCGGATGCGCCGCATCGATGGCTGTGGCAAACAGCTCGCGCAGCAATTGTTGCGGATCGACCGACATGGCGGGCTCCCGGAATTCTTGTTATTTGAAGGGCAACTCGGTCCAGTGTGGGAGCGGGCTTGCTCGCGAAGGCGCCATGTCAGTCAACATCTCTGTTGAATGTGAAGCAGCCTTCGCGAGCAAGCCCGCTCCCACATGGGGTGGGGCAGGGCTTACTTTTTGTCGCGAATCGAGAAGTTCGCCATGTGTTCCAGACCCTTGATCAGCGCCGAATGGTCCCAGTTGCTGCCACCGATGGCCGCGCAGGTGCTGAACACTTGCTGGGTGTTGGCGGTGTTCGGCAGGTTGATGTTCAGCTCCTTGGCGCCTTGCAGGGCCAGGTTCAGGTCCTTCTGGTGCAGGCTGATGCGGAAGCCCGGATCGAAGGTGCCCTTGATCATGCGCTCGCCGTGCACTTCGAGGATCTTCGAGGAGGCGAAACCGCCCATCAGTGCTTCACGCACCTTGGCCGGATCGGCACCGTTTTTCGAAGCGAACAGCAGGGCTTCGGCCACGGCCTGGATGTTCAGGGCCACGATGATCTGGTTGGCCACCTTGGCGGTTTGACCGTCGCCGTTGCCACCGACCAGGGTGATGTTCTTGCCCATGGCCTGGAACAGCGGCAGGGCGCGTTCGAAGGCGTCGGCATCGCCGCCGACCATGATGCTCAGGGTCGCAGCCTTGGCGCCGACTTCACCGCCGGAGACCGGGGCGTCGAGGTATTGCGCGCCTTTTTCGTTGATCCTGGCCGCGAAAGCCTTGGTGGCGGTCGGGGAGATCGAGCTCATGTCGATGACCACTTTGCCTTTGCCCACGCCGGCAGCGATGCCGTCGGCGCGGAACAGCACGTCATCGACCTGCGGGGTATCGGGCACCATGACGATGATGAACTCGGCTTCCTGGGCAACTTCCTTCGGGTTCGCCAGGGCAACGGCGCCGGCGGCAACCAGGTCGGCAGGCGCAGGGTCGTGGTGGGCCGACAGGAACAGGCTGTGACCGGCTTTCTGCAGGTTCGCCGCCATTGGGTGGCCCATGATGCCGGTGCCGATAAATCCGATTTTAGCCATGAGAAAATCCTCTTGTTTTTGTGTGACCCCCTGTAGGAGCTGCCGAAGGCTGCGATCTTTTGATCTTGAGATTGTAAAAGTCAAAAGATCGCAGCCTTCGGCAGCTCCTACAGGGATTTCATGTTCGTTTAGATTGCGTTGTGGGTTTTGAGCCAGCCCAGGCCCGCTTCAGTGGTGGTCAACGGTTTGTATTCGCAACCGACCCAACCCTGGTAACCGATGCGGTCCAGGTGTTCGAACAGGAAGCGGTAGTTGATTTCACCGGTACCTGGTTCGTTGCGCCCCGGGTTGTCCGCGAGCTGTACATGGTTGATCTCGCCCAGGTGCGATTGCAGGGTGCGGGCCAGATCGCCTTCCATGATTTGCATGTGGTAGATGTCGTACTGCAGGAACAGGTTGGCGCTGCCGACCTGCTCGCGAATCGACAGGGCTTGCGCCGTGTTGTTCAGGTAGAAACCCGGGATGTCGCGGGTGTTGATCGCTTCCATCACCAGCTTGATACCCGCCGCTTGCAGCTTGTCGGCCGCGTACTTGAGGTTGGCGACGAAGGTTTTCTCCACGGTGGCATCGTCAAAGCCTTGCGGACGAATACCGGCCAGGCAGTTGACCTGGGTGTTGCCCAGCACTTGCGCGTAAGCGATGGCCAGGTCGACACCGGCACGGAATTCTTCGACCCGGTCCGGCAGGCACGCGATACCGCGCTCGCCCTTGGCCCAGTCACCGGCCGGCAGGTTGAACAGCACTTGGGTCAGACCGTGTGCGTCAAGCTGGGCCTTGATTTCGGCGGAGCTGAAGTCGTACGGGAACAGGTATTCGACACCAGTGAAGCCGGCCTTGACGGCCGCTTCGAAACGGGCGAGAAAGTCCTGTTCGGTGAACAGCATGGACAGGTTGGCTGCGAAACGCGGCATGGTGGTCTCCCGTAAAAAGTAGTCGTAGCAGCTGCCGAGGCACGAGGCTGCGTTGGGCTGCGAAGCGGCCCCCCGATGGCGGTCCTGCGGACACGCAACGCAGCCTCGTACCTCGGCAGCTGCTACAAGTGTCAGAACATCTTAATCAAGCAACGAAATCGCAGTCGGTGCGTCGTCGCCAACCAGCGCCAGGTCTTCGAATTCGTTGACGGCGTTGATCTCGGTGCCCATGGAAATGTTGGTCACGCGCTCCAGGATGATCTCGACGATCACCGGCACCTTGAACTCTTCGATCAGCTCCTGGGCCTTGCGCAGGGCAGGCTGGATCTGGGACGGTTCGAATACACGCAGTGCCTTGCAGCCCAGGCCTTCGGCCACTGCGACGTGGTCGACACCGTAGCCATTGAGTTCCGGCGCGTTCAGGTTGTCGAAGGACAGCTGCACGCAGTAGTCCATGTCGAAACCACGCTGCGCTTGACGGATCAGGCCCAGGTACGAGTTGTTCACCACGACGTGGATGTACGGCAGCTTGAACTGCGCGCCCACCGCCAATTCCTCGATCATGAACTGGAAGTCATAGTCCCCCGACAGGGCCACGACTTTACGGTTCGGATCAGCCTTGACCACGCCCAGCGCCGCCGGAATGGTCCAGCCCAACGGGCCTGCCTGACCGCAGTTGATCCAGTGGCGCGGCTTGTAGACGTGCAGGAACTGCGCGCCGGCAATCTGCGACAGACCGATGGTGCTGACGTAGCAGGTGTCTTTGCCGAACACCTGGTTCATTTCTTCGTAAACGCGTTGCGGCTTGACCGGCACGTTGTCGAAGTGAGTCTTGCGCTGCAGGCTGGCTTTACGCTGCTGGCAGTCTTGCAGCCAGGCGCTGCGGTTCTTCAGCTTGCCGGCGGCTTGCCATTCGCGAGCGACTTCGATGAACACGGTCAGCGCGGCAGCGGCGTCGGAAACGATGCCCAGGTCCGGGGTGAACACGCGACCGATCTGAGTGCCTTCGATGTCGACGTGAATGAACTTGCGGCCTTCGGTGTACACGTCGACCGAACCGGTGTGACGGTTGGCCCAACGGTTACCGATGCCCAGCACCACGTCCGACTTGAGCATGGTCGCGTTGCCGTAGCGGTGCGAGGTCTGCAAGCCAACCATGCCCACCATCAGTGGGTGATCGTCCGGGATCGTGCCCCAGCCCATCAGGGTCGGGATAACCGGAATGCCGGTCAGTTCGGCGAACTCCACCAACAGATCGCTGGCGTCGGCATTGATGATGCCGCCACCGGCCACCAGCAATGGGCGTTCGGCCTGGTCCAGCAAGGCCAAAGCCTTCTCGACCTGAACGCGGCTAGCGGTCGGCTTGGCCAGCGGCAGTGGCTGGTAAGCGTCGATGTCGAATTCGATTTCAGCCATTTGCACGTCGAACGGCAGGTCGATCAGCACCGGGCCTGGACGGCCGGAGCGCATTTCATAGAACGCTTTCTGGAACGCGTAAGGCACCTGGCCCGGTTCGAGAACGGTGGTTGCCCACTTGGTGACTGGCTTGACGATGCTGGTGATGTCGACAGCCTGGAAGTCTTCCTTGTGCATACGGGCGCGGGGTGCCTGGCCGGTAATGCAGAGGATTGGAATCGAGTCGGCCGAGGCGCTGTAGAGCCCGGTGACCATGTCGGTACCGGCAGGGCCGGAAGTGCCGATGCACACGCCGATGTTGCCGGCCTTGGTGCGGGTGTAGCCCTCGGCCATGTGCGAGGCGCCTTCAACGTGGCGAGCGAGTACGTGATCGATGCCGCCGACCTTTTGCAGGGCGGAGTACAGCGGGTTGATGGCGGCACCCGGGATGCCAAAAGCGGTATCGACCCCTTCGCGGCGCATCACCAGAACGGCGGCTTCGATTGCTCTCATTTTGCTCATGGTTTTGTGCCTCTTTACGTTTTGTAATTGTATACAAGTGGCTTTGCGCAGAGTGTATTCACGGCGGACGGCGCAGGTCAATCCATTTTCTCAAGCGCTTGTTTCATTCGTCGGAAGGCCGTTCTACTGTGGCTTTTCGTCGCATGTGGCGCCTTTCGATAATTATTGTATACAAAAAAATAACTCATTGTGTTCTATTTGTTGCATCGGGCTGCGACGCAAGCGCGCAGCCCACCGACTTTCCGAAAAACAAAATGAGGACGGCACCATGAGCGCTTTAACCTTGAAAGTCGCAGTCAACCTGGTCAACGAGGCCATCACCGCGGGGCGTGCAATCTCTGCGGCACCCTTGACCATTGCGGTACTGGATGCCGGCGGGCATCTGATCACCCTGCAACGCGAAGACGGCGCCAGCCTGCTGCGTCCGCACGTCGCCATCGGTAAAGCCTGGGGCGCCATTGCGTTGGGCAAGGGTTCACGCCTGCTGGCGCTGGACGCCCAGCAACGCCCTGCATTTATCGCCGCGTTGAACAGCCTGGGGCAGGGCAGCGTCGTGCCGGCACCGGGTGGTGTGCTGGTGCGGGATCAGGGCGGCAACGTGCTGGGGGCGGTGGGGATCAGCGGCGATCTGTCGGATGTTGACGAGCAGTGTGCGATCACTGCCATCGAGGCGTTGGGGTTGGTGGCGGATGCGGGGGTGGCGGCTTGATTTGCGCTGACTGAACTACCGCTTTCGCGAGCAAGCCCGCTCCCACATTGGATCTATGGTGTTGCAAATCCCCTGTGGGAGCGGGCTTGCTCGCGAAGGCAATCTCCCTGACACATCCAGCTAAAAGTCTGTCCCGCCATTCTGTCTTCGCTGATCTAGCCTTTTCTGGATTTCATCCATTAGAGGGGCAAAGGAATGCCTGAGCTGTCAGCTTCACACCGCCTGCGCATCGGCCGCTACGCCGAGCAAAATCGCATCTATCTACTGACTGCCAACACACTAAAGCGAGAGCCTGTTTTCAGGGATTACACCCTTGGCAGACTGGTTGTTCATCAATTCAGGCAGGCACAGGATGACGGCTTTGCCGACACACTGGCCTGGGTGGTCATGCCCGATCATTTTCATTGGTTGATTCAGTTGCAAAAGGGGACGCTGGTGCAATTGATGTGCCAGGCGAAATCCCTGAGTACTCGTGCAGTCAATTCGGCGCTCGGCAGAACAGGTAGCCTTTGGCAGCAAGGCTTTCATGATCATGCACTGCGGAAAGAGGAAGACCTGGTAAAGCTGGCTCGATATGTTGTGGCTAACCCATTGCGGGCCGGGCTGGTCGGGAAGCTTGGCGATTATCCATTGTGGGATGCGATCTGGGTTTGATCTAAAATCGGGTTGCCGCCATTCGCGAGCAAGCCCGCTCCCACATTGGATCTATGGTGTTGCAAATTCCCTGTGGGAGCGGGCTTGCTCGCGAAGGCCGCGACTCGGTCTACCGCTCCGGCTCACACCCCTTGAGCACCAACCGGATAATCGTCTGCGCTGCCGCTTCGTAATCTTCTTCATCCAGCCTGGCCTTGCCGGTGATGGCAGTGATCTGCCAGTCGAAGTCGGCGTAGGTCTGGGTGGCGGCCCAGATGCTGAACATCAGGTGGTTGGGGTCGATGGGGGCGATTTGTCCGCGGTCGATCCAGGTCTGGATGCACTCGATGTTGTGTTTGGCCTGGCCATTGAGCTGTTCGACCAGATCGCTGCTCAGGTGGGGCGCGCCGTGCATGATTTCGCTGGCGAACACCTTGGAGGCGAAAGGCAGGTCGCGGGAGATGCGAATTTTCGAGCGAATGTAGCCGCTGAGCACTTCGCCAGGCTCGCCGTCCGGGTTGAACGGTGTCGAAGCCTGCAGGATGGGCTCGATGATGCTTTCCAGAACCTCGCGGTAGAGGTTTTCCTTGGATTTGAAGTAGTAGTAGACGTTGGGCTTGGGCAATCCCGCCTTGGCTGCGATGTCGCTGGTTTTGGTCGCAGCGAAGCCTTTGTCGGCGAACTCCTCACTGGCGGCACGCAGGATCAATTGTTTGTTGCGCTCGCGGATAGTGCTCATAAACCCGGTGATTCCTTGCCTGTTCTGGCGGTTGCGCATGGTATCACCGGCCTCGCGCGGCGCTCAAGAATGCACCGTAGGCTCTTATGTCGCGCTATGCTGCTGCGCATTCATTGCAGAAGGAAACCCGATTCATGGCAGGAAGCAGTTTGCTGGTGCTGATCGACGACATCGCGACCGTGCTGGACGATGTGTCTTTGATGACCCAAATGGCCGCCAAGAAAACCGCCGGCGTACTCGGTGACGACCTGGCACTCAACGCCCAGCAAGTCAGCGGCGTGCGTGCCGAACGGGAAATTCCGGTGGTCTGGGCGGTCGCCAAGGGTTCGTTCATCAATAAACTGATCCTAGTGCCGTCGGCGCTGGCGATCAGTGCATTCATTGCGTGGCTGGTCACGCCGTTGTTGATGGTTGGCGGTGCCTATCTGTGCTTCGAAGGGTTTGAGAAGCTCGCCCACAAGTTCCTGCACAGCAAGGTTGAAGATGTCGCCGGGCATGCGCAGTTGGTCGAGGCGTTGGCCGATCCTGCCATCGACCTGGTGGCGTTCGAGAAGGACAAGATCAAAGGCGCGATCCGCACCGACTTCATTCTTTCGGCGGAAATCATCGCCATCACCCTCGGCACCGTCGCCGGCGCGCCATTGACCCAGCAAATCATCGTGCTTTCGGGCATTGCCATTGTCATGACCGTCGGCGTGTACGGATTGGTGGCGGGTATCGTCAAGCTCGACGACCTCGGCCTGTGGTTGACCCAGAAACCCGAGCAGATGGCGAAAAGCATCGGCGGCGGGATTCTGCGTGCGGCACCGTACATGATGAAGAGCTTGTCGGTGATTGGTACGGCGGCGATGTTTCTGGTGGGCGGCGGGATCCTTACGCACGGTGTGCCGGTGGTGCATCACTGGATCGAAAGTGTCGGTGCCGCGGCGGGTGGCGGCGGATTTATCGTGCCGGTGTTGCTCAATGGTGTGGCGGGGATTGTGGCGGGTGCGGTGGTGTTGGTTGGGGTTATGGTTGTCAGCAAGATCTGGAAAACGCTGAAAGGCTGAAGACTGCACATAACAAATGTGGGAGCGGGCTTGCTCGCGAAAGCGGTGTGTCAGTCACCAAAAAGGTTGTCTGACACACCGCTTTCGCGAGCAAGCCCGCTCCCACAGTGTTTTTCGGCTGCCGGTTTACTCGGCGATCTGCAACTTGCGCGCTTCGGTATATACGTAACGCACTTTCTCGTACTCGAATGGTGAGTTCAGCTGGCCATAACGGAAGGTGGTCTGGTTGCGCTTGTCGATGCCGCGCAGGATCCATACTTCCGGATGGTTGGAGCTGACCTCGGCCACATTGAGGAAGTTGATCGCATTCTCGGCCGTGTAATCCACCAGCAGGCCACCGGTATCACGCAGGTTCGACGGACCGAGGATCGGCAGGACGAAATAAGCGCCGCCCGGCACGCCGTAGAAGCCCAGGGTCTGGCCGAAGTCTTCGCTCTGGCGCGGCAGGCCCATGGCGGTGGCCGGGTCCCACAGGCCGGCGATGCCGATGGTGGTGTTGAGCAGCAGGCGCCCGGTGGTTTCCAGCGAGCGCTGGCCCTTGAGTTGCAGCAGGCTGTTCAACAGGTTCGGCACGTCGCCGAGGTTGTTGAAGAAGTTGCTGACACCGGTACGCAGAAAGCTCGGGGTGACGTAGCGGTAACCATTGACCACCGGCAGGAACACCCATTGGTCGAAGCGGTAGTTGAAGTGATAGACGCGCCGGTTCCACTCCTCCAGCGGATCGTAGACGGCCAGCGCGCTGAGGGTCGAACGCTCGAACTCGCGCTGATCCAGGCCCGGGTTGAATTTGAGTTTGCTCAGCGGCTCCTTGAAGCCATCGCTGTCGACGACCACGGGGGCATTGGCTTTGCTGTTGTCGGCATTGGCGACACCTGCACAGAGTAACGCTGCCAAAAGCAGGAGATATTTAGCCACGGAAGAACTCCAGCATGGCGTCGCTGTTGACGCGGTAGTTAATGTTGCCGCAATGGCCGCCCAGCGGGTAAACGGTCAGGCGATCGCCGAAGGTCTTGCGCAGGAAACCGAGGTCGCCAGGACCGAGGATCACGTCGTCGGCGTTGTGCATGACCGCGATTTTCGGGCTTTCGTGCAGGTAGTCCTTCAGCGCATACAGGCTCACCTGGTCAATCAGTTGCAGCAGGCTGCCGCCGTCGGTGCGGGCACGCCACATCGGGATCACTTGTTCGGTGATGTAGCAGTCGAAGTCGCATTGCAGCGCGCGCTTGAGGAATGGCGTGAGGCTGGTGCCCTCGGTGATCGGGAACTTGGGTGGGGTGATCAGGCCGCGACGGTTGATCAGGTCCGAAGTGAAGGCAATGTCGGCCGCCGAAAAGCGGAACGAGGTGCCGATCAGCATGGCCATCTGCTCGTTGGTCAGGTGCTGCTTGGACTGCTGGAAGTCGTAGAGCAGGGCGTCATTGAGGTCGATGTAGCCCTTCTGCTGGAAGTAGCGGGTCAGTTTGTTCAGTACCAGTTCATAGAATGTAGTGCTGGAGTTGATGCCCTTGACTTCCGTTTGCACAAGCTTGTCGAGGTTGGTGATCGAGGTGTAGAGGTTGACCGGCGGGTTGAGCAGCAGGACTTTCTTGAAGTTGAAGCTGCGGCGGGTTTCGTCCAGGTGCGAAACGAAAGCGGCATCCAGTGCGCCCAGGCTGTACCCGGTCAGGTAGTAATCGGTGACCGGCATTTTCGGGTTCTGTGCCCGCACGGCCTGCATCACCCGGTACAGATCTTCGGCGTCTTCCTTGGAAACACCTGGTGTGGCGAAGCGCGAGGCGGCACTCATGAAGTCGTAGCTGGTGGGCGATGACAACTGCACCACGTGGTAGCCGGCTTTGTAATAGAGCTTCTTCAGGTATTCGTTCAGGGTGCTGTCATAGCGCGCGCCGGTACCGGCGATCAGGAAAATCAGCGGTGCGGCGTGATCCTGCGTGGCAATGCGGTAGTCGAGTTTCTTGACCGCCCAGAAATTGTCCGGCAATTCGAACGCCCGTTCCGGACGCAGGGTGACGCTGCGCACCGTCTGATCGATGTCATCGTCCAGGGGTAACTCCGGGCGCAGGTCCGGTGGCGTGGTCGCGATGGTCGCCTCGAACGGGTTGGTCAGGGGGTAGCCATAACTGGCGGCGTCAATGTCGACCGCCAGCGCGGACGCACTCAATATAAGGCCGCCAAACAAGGCAGCGAAGCGCAAGGAACGGAGCATGACTAAATCCCTTAGAAGAAGGTGCCAAATGAATTTCGCAGGCTATGACCACCGGATTTGCGCCAAAGTGCCAACCCTCGGCACCAAACTGGCCTGATTTCGAAGTAATAGTAGCTGGACGATACACTTTGCAGCGATTGAATGACCAGTTAACAGTTGTTATCGCTTGCGAAACCCTTGAGGGCGATTAAGCTGGCCGCCGTTTTTCGCCAATTGGAGTGTTTCATGTCCCGCCGCCTGCCCGTGATCCTTCTGCTTTTTTTGCTGCCTGCCTGGCTGGCCGCCAGTTATGGCGCGCGTTATGGCTTCATGGAGGATGCGCAGTGGGTCGGTATTTGCGTGGATGAGGCGAATCGTTGGGAATGCCAGGTGCGATCGAACCTGGGGCTGATGATTCACTTCGCAGTCCTGGGATGGGCTGCGTTGGCGGCTGCGATCGTCGGCTTCGTTGTTCCGGGGCGGGCAGGGTGGTGGCTGGCGGTGCTGGCGCTGGTGTTCGGGTTTCCGGCATTGGCGTTGTACAACACGACGCTGGCGGTGTTTGCGGTGGTGATTGCGGGGTTGCGGTTGGTCAGGGCTTCCCTTAGCGCCTGATAGTCAGCCTTCGCGAGCAAGCCCGCTCCCACAGGGTTGTCCAGTGAACACAGAATTTGTGTACGACAAAGATCCTTGTGGGAGCGGGCTTGCCCGCGAAGAGGCCAGCAAGGTTGATGAAAATTAAACCTTGCGAACCCGCAAGCAACGCCACAACGCAGCCACCATCAACACACTCACCAGCGCCCAACCCCAGGCCTGCTGATTCTGCAAACCTTCACGGAACAGCTGCGGTGCAATGCCGGCGCCGATGATGAAGGTCAGCAGGGCAATCTCCCGACGCGGCACGCTCACCGGGCGGCACAGATACACCAGCGCAGGCACAATGAACGCGACACTCGGGAAGCTGCGATAACGCGGATCGAGCACCAGTTCCAGCATCATTACGGCTGCCGCGAAACCTGTCGTTGCAACCAGCCAGCCAGCGCGGCGTTCCAGCAGGTTGAAAGCCCGTCCACGCCAACCGCCACGAGGGCTCAATGCCAGCGCGGCATGGGCCAGCACCAGAAGATTCAGCACCGTCAGCAACCCGACCCACAGCCATTCGCTGGTAAAACGTGTGGTCACCCGTGCCAGGTCGCCCCAGGCGCCAATCGAGCACGCCGCCAGCGCACCGAACAGGGGCAGCACCAGTGCCGAGCGCGTCGTGCGGACCCGGCCACCGAGCAGCAAGGTACCGATGAAGATCAAGCCACCCACCGCCAGCCACTGCGACCAGTACGGTACGTTTGTCACGGGTCCCGCCAGCACGCCTTTGTCCTGGCGATCGGCGTCGAACAGTCCCCAGTAACCACCGACCGCACCTTCACTGGCGCGTTTCCAGGGCTGGTCGAAGGCTTCGATCAGGTTGTAGTGCCAGCCCTGTTGTTCGGCCATGGCGACAAAGCCGCGAATGAATCTGGCTTCGTTGACCCGGCTCGGCAGGGCTGTCTCGCGCTGGCGACCTTCGCTTGGCCAGCCGGTTTCGCCGATCAGCACATCCTTGGGCGCGAACTTGTTGCCGAACACCTGGCGTACGTCGGCCACGTGTTGCAGGGCGGCGTCGATGTTCGAAGGATCATCTTCCCAGTAAGGCAGCAAGTGGATGGTCAGGAAATCCACGGCGGGGGCGATTTCCGGATGCTTGAGCCAGAACTCCCAGACGTCGGCGTAGGTGACAGGCTGTTTGACCTGGCTCTTGACCTTGTTGATCAGCTTCGCCAGTTGCGCACCGGTGACTTCCTTGCGCAGCAGGGTTTCGTTGCCGACGATCACCGCGCTCACCACATCCGGGTTGGCGTTGGCCGAGGCGATCAACAGGTCGACTTCTTTCTCGGTGTCCACCGGGTTGCTGTTGACCCAGGCGCCGATCATCAATTTCAAGCCATGCTTGCGCGCCAGATCCGGCAGGGCTTCCAGGCCGGTCATGGAATAGGTGCGGATACATTCGAAGCTTTTGGACAGCAGTGCGAGGTCGGCATCCATACGCTTGGGGCGCAAGTTGAATGGCACGTCGAACGGCGATTGGTCTTTATCGAATGGGGTGTATGAGGCGCATTGCAACTTGTGCGTTGCGCTGGCGACGTCCGGCAGGATCACCGGTTTGCCGAGGCCGTACCAGAAGCCGCCAAGGGCAAACAGCCCGAGCAGGCAAGCGAATAGATAAGCAGCAAAAGGGAAGCGGGAGGTCGCGGACATGGTCAGGCCGTGTGGGAACAAAGCGGCGCATGTTACCTGCATTTGCCGCGTGCCTGGTGGCCTGCATGATTTTGACATGCAAAGTTCGAGCGGATTGGAAGGGGGTGCTTGTAGCGCTGAGGATTAATGGCTTTCTGATGTCGTTTCTCGATGCCTTGAGGTCGCTGGCAGAGCAGGTCGCCAAGAGCGTCAGGTTGATTATCGCAAGTGTCAGTACTCCGCTGATGTTCGAACGAGTTTGCGGTGGGCGTGATGGGGGCGCTGTGCACCATAACAATACGTTTAAGCGACTCGGCATCCGTCGAGTGCAGCACTTTCGGGGAAGTAACGATGAAGATGCGACGACTCTTGGGCGCAGGTGCGGCTTTGGTGCTGGCGATCAGTTCGGCCGTGGCGAGCGCCGCTGGCAAAGACGTGACGCTTGGTTACGTCGACGGCTGGTCGGACAGTGTCGCCACGACCAACGTGGCGGCTGAAGTGATCAGGCAGAAACTCGGTTATGACGTGAAGCTGCAAGCCGTCGCTACCGGGATCATGTGGCAGGGCGTGGCTACCGGCAAACTCGACGCCATGCTGTCGGCCTGGCTGCCGGTGACCCACGGTGAGTACTGGACGAAGAACAAGGATCAGGTCGTCGACTACGGCCCGAACTTCAAGGACGCGAAAATTGGCCTGATCGTGCCGGAGTACGTCAAGGCCAAGTCCATTGACGACCTCAAGACCGACGACACCTTCAAGAACCGCATTGTCGGCATTGACGCCGGTTCAGGCGTGATGCTCAAGACCGATCAGGCGATCAAGGACTACGACCTGGCCGGTTATCAACTCAAGGCCAGTTCCGGCGCCGGCATGATCGCCGAGCTGACCCGTGCCGAGAAGAAGAACGAATCCATCGCAGTGACCGGCTGGGTGCCGCACTGGATGTTCGCCAAGTGGAAACTGCGCTTCCTCGAAGACCCGAAAGGCGTGTACGGCGCGGCTGAAACCGTGAACAGCATCGGCAGCAAGGGGCTGGAAGCCAAGGCGCCGGAAGTGGCCAGGTTCCTGAAGAACTTCCAGTGGGAATCCAAGGATGAAATCGGCCAGGTGATGCTGGCGATTCAGGACGGTGCCAAGCCTGAAGCCGCGGCGAAGGATTGGGTCGCCAAGCACCCTGAGCGTGTGGCTGCCTGGACCAAGTAACAGTCGACCTCGCTTTAACCTGTGGGAGCGGGCTTGCTCGCGAATACTGTCTGTCAGTTGACTGAAAGTTGACTGTCATGACGCCTTCGCGAGCAAGCCCGCTCCCACATTTATTTTGTACGTGCTGGAGATTGGCGAATACGTCATGTGGTTCTAAGACTAAGGTCGTCTGGAACCTGCCCCGCAGCCGCATAGAGTGGATACCGTTCCAACTAAATCTGTGCTGCGAGGATAAAAACAATGAACGACAGCATTTACCTCTCGATTCAAAACAGCCCACGCTTCAAGGAGCTGGTTAGCAAGAGGGAACGATTCGCCTGGATTCTTTCGGCGATCATGCTAGGGCTTTACTCCGGATTCATCCTTCTGATCGCCTACGGGCCGCAGGTGCTGGGGGCGAAAATCAGCCCTGAGTCCTCGATTACCTGGGGCATACCGATCGGTGTCGGGCTGATTGTCTCGGCCTTCATCCTGACCGGTATCTACGTACGACGCGCCAACGGCGAGTTCGACGACCTGAACAATGCGATTCTCAAGGAGGCTCAGCAATGATCCGCCGTCTAATGGCTCTTTTGAGTATCGCAGCTTTCGCACCTGGCGCCTGGGCGGCTGACGCCCTGACCGGTGCCGTGCAGAAGCAACCGCTTAACGTGTCGGCGATCGTGATGTTTGTCGCCTTCGTCGGTGCCACCCTGTGCATCACCTACTGGGCTTCCAAGCGTAATAACTCTGCAGCCGACTACTACGCCGCCGGCGGCAAGATCACCGGTTTCCAGAACGGCCTGGCGATTGCCGGTGACTACATGTCGGCAGCGTCCTTTCTGGGTATTTCCGCGCTGGTATTCACCTCCGGCTACGACGGCCTGATCTATTCGATCGGCTTCCTGGTGGGCTGGCCGATCATTCTGTTCCTGATTGCCGAGCGCCTGCGTAACCTGGGTAAATACACCTTTGCCGACGTGGCGTCCTATCGCCTGGGGCAAACCCAGATCCGCTCGCTGTCCGCCTGCGGTTCGCTGGTGGTAGTGGCGTTCTACCTGATCGCGCAAATGGTGGGTGCCGGCAAGCTGATCCAGCTGCTGTTCGGTCTCGATTACCACGTTGCGGTGATCCTGGTTGGTATCCTGATGTGCCTGTACGTGTTGTTCGGCGGCATGCTGGCGACCACCTGGGTGCAGATCATCAAGGCTGTGCTGCTGCTGTCCGGTGCTTCCTTCATGGCACTGATGGTGATGAAGCACGTCAACTTCGACTTCAACATGCTGTTCTCCGAGGCAATCAAGGTTCACCCGAAAGCTGAAGCGATCATGAGCCCGGGCGGCCTGGTGAAGGATCCGATTTCGGCGTTCTCCCTTGGTCTGGCGCTGATGTTCGGTACCGCTGGCCTGCCACACATCCTGATGCGCTTCTTCACCGTGAGTGACGCGAAGGAAGCCCGCAAGAGCGTGTTGTACGCAACCGGCTTCATTGGCTACTTCTACATCCTGACCTTCATCATCGGCTTCGGCGCGATCCTGCTGGTCAGCACCAACCCGGCCTTCAAAGACGCTGCTGGCGCCTTGCTGGGCGGTAACAACATGGCGGCGGTGCATCTGGCCAACGCGGTGGGCGGCAGTATTTTCCTGGGCTTCATCTCGGCGGTGGCGTTCGCGACCATTCTGGCAGTGGTTGCCGGTCTGACCCTGGCCGGTGCTTCGGCGGTGTCCCACGACCTGTACGCCAGTGTGATCAAGAAGGGCAAGGCCAACGAGAAGGACGAGATCCGCGTCTCGAAAATCACCACCATCGCCCTGGCGGTGCTGGCCATTGGCCTGGGTATCCTGTTCGAGAGCCAGAACATTGCGTTCATGGTGGGCCTGGCGTTCTCCATCGCGGCAAGCTGCAACTTCCCGGTACTGCTGCTTTCCATGTACTGGAAGAAGCTGACCACCCGCGGTGCGATGATCGGCGGCTGGATGGGGCTGGTCAGTGCCGTGGGCCTGATGGTGCTTGGTCCGACCATCTGGGTGCAGATCCTGCATCACGAGAAGGCCATCTTCCCGTATGAGTACCCGGCGCTGTTCTCGATGATGATTGCCTTTATCGGGATCTGGTTCTTCTCGGTTACCGACAAGTCCACTGCGGCTGACAACGAGCGGGCGTTGTTCTTCCCGCAGTTTGTTCGTTCGCAGACTGGCCTTGGGGCGAGCGGGGCGGTATCGCACTAAGGCTTCAACGCTTTATATATAAGTTGCACTGAAACCCAATGCCCCGGTCGAGAGATCGGGGCATTTTTGTTGGGCGATTACCGACCGGAATTTGTCTGGTGTACTCGATCCTGTGGGAGCGGGCTTGCTCGCGAAGGCGGTCTGTCAGCCGACCTGTCTTTCGCTGATCGTGTACATATCCATTCCTGCGGTAACGGCCACCTATGGTTTCGCCCTTACGGCGAGTCACTTTTTTTACAAGCGTGTCCCGTCCTGAATAAGGTTTACACCTTCTGATCTGTTTTTCAGGAGGACGTAATGGAACCAGCAAAAAGGCGTA
>NZ_JBWKWD010000016.1:0-123150 GCF_059422045.1 Pseudomonas sp. GW821-FHT02A08 | reverse complement strand
GTCAGGCAGATCGTGCGCTCAAGGTTTACGACGGCTTCGCCGCCGAACGCAGCCTCGCGGTGCTCGGCAGCTGCTACACCCCACTCTAAATCGAGGTACTTTCATGGACTGGAAACCCCATATCACCGTCGCCACCATCGTCGAAGACAACGGTCGCTTCCTGATGGTCGAAGAATCGAAACACGGACGAACGGTGCTCAACCAGCCCGCCGGTCATCTGGACCCGAACGAAACCCTGACCGAAGCCGCCGTGCGCGAAACCCTCGAGGAAACCGGCTGGGACGTCGAACCCACCGGCGTACTGGGCATTTACCTGTATACCGCCCCGAGCAACGGCGTGACCTACCAGCGGGTCTGCTTCATCGCAAAACCACTGAAACACCACGCGGACTATCAACTGGACGACGGCATCGTCGGCGCCAAGTGGTTGACCCGCGAGGAATTAATCGAGCAGCGCGACAACTGGCGCAGCGAGCTGATCATCCGTTGCATCGACGACTATCTGACAGGCCAACACTTCGACCTCGAATTGATCCGTCCTTCTCTTTAGCCATGCAGGCTCCAGCCTGATAGAATCGCGTCCTTTTTCAAGACACTCATTGAATCCCTATGCGTGATCCAGCCCCTTCTGACACACAAAAGAAGCGCGTCATTGTCGGCATGTCCGGCGGCGTGGACTCTTCCGTTTCCGCCCTCCTGCTGATCGAGCAGGGTTATGAGGTGGAAGGCCTGTTCATGAAGAACTGGGAAGAAGACGATGGAACGGAATACTGCACCGCCATGGATGACCTGGCGGACGCCCAGGCCGTGTGCGACAAGATTGGCATCAAGCTGCACACCGCCAACTTCGCCGCCGAGTACTGGGACAACGTGTTCGAGCATTTCCTGGCCGAATACAAGGCCGGACGCACGCCGAACCCGGACATCCTGTGCAACCGCGAGATCAAGTTCAAGGCGTTCCTCGACTACGCCATGATGCTGGGCGCCGATCTGATCGCCACCGGCCACTACGTGCGTCGCCGCGACATCGATGGCCGCACCGAACTTCTCAAGGGTCTGGACCCGAACAAGGACCAGAGCTACTTCCTGCACGCCGTTGGTGGCGAACAGATCGCCAAGACCCTGTTCCCGGTCGGCGAACTGGAGAAACCGCAAGTGCGCGCCATTGCCGAGAAATACGAGCTGGCGACCGCGAAGAAAAAGGACTCCACCGGGATCTGCTTTATCGGCGAGCGCCGCTTCAGCGACTTCCTCAAGCAGTACCTGCCGGCGCAACCGGGCGAGATCAAGACCACCGAAGGTGAAATCATCGGCCGCCACCACGGCCTGATGTACCACACCATCGGCCAGCGCCAGGGCCTGGGCATTGGCGGTCTGAAAGATGCCGGTGACGAGCCGTGGTACGTGCTGATCAAGGACCTGGAACACAACGAGCTGATCGTTGGCCAGGGCAATGATCACCCGTGGCTGTTCTCCCGCGCCCTGCTCGCTTCCGATATCTACTGGGTCAACCCGATCGACCTGAGCCAGCCGCGCAAGCTGACCGCCAAGGTTCGTTATCGCCAGAGCGACCAGCCGTGCACCCTGGAAAAAACCGCCACCGGTTATCGCGCGACCTTCGATGATCCGCAACGCGCGGTCACTCCAGGCCAGTCCGTGGTGTTCTACGACGGTGAAATCTGCCTCGGCGGCGGCGTGATTGAAGTCGCCGAGCCGTGGACGAGCAAGGGCCAGGCCCTATGAACCCGATCCAGGAGCAACTGACGGCACTGGGCGGCGTGTTTCTCGCCGCGGTGCTGGTGGACAGGATCGCCAAGACCGGCCAGACCAACGAAGCCGGCCTGACCTGCATGCTCGGCAGCCTGCTGATCCGCGACCCCAAGGACACCCTGGAAGTCTATGGCGGCGACGACATCAACCTGCGTGAAGGCTACCGTGCGCTGATCGGCGCCCTCGAACGCGACCCGAGCGCCCTGCAGCGCGAGCCGCTGCGCTATGCCCTGGCGATGCTCGGCCTTGAGCGTCAGCTGGCCAAGCGCAACGACATGCTCGACGTGATCGGCAAACGCCTGCCGCAGATTCAGTCCCAGGTCGAACACTTCGGCCCGGCCCACGAAAACGTGGTCGCCGCCTGCGGCGCGCTGTATCAGGACACCCTGAGCACTCTGCGCCAACGCATCCAGGTGCACGGCGACATGCGCAACCTGCAACAACCGAGCAACGCCTCGAAAATCCGCGCCCTGCTGCTGGCCGGCATTCGTTCGGCGCGCCTTTGGCGGCAATTGGGCGGTCATCGCTGGCAGCTGGTGATCAGCCGCCGCAAATTGCTCAAAGAGCTTTACCCCTTGATGCGTAACGAATAACCCGCATCGACAGAACAGAACTCAGCAATACGCGTAATACGCCGGTCAGTTGGCGACGGACCGGCGGATTTTTTCATGTATGATACGCGCCCCATTTCGTTGCCCGACTGTCCGAGAACACCCCATGCAGCTTTCTTCGCTCACTGCGGTTTCCCCTGTTGACGGCCGCTACGCCGGCAAAACCCAGGCCCTGCGCCCAATTTTCAGCGAGTACGGCCTGATCCGTGCCCGCGTTCTGGTTGAAGTGCGCTGGCTCCAGCGCCTGGCCGCTCACCCTGCCATCAGTGAAGTGCCGGCGTTCTCCGCCGAAGCCAACGCTGTGCTCAACACCCTGGCGGAAAACTTCTCTCTGGAGCACGCCGAGCGCGTCAAAGAGATCGAACGCACCACCAACCACGACGTCAAAGCCATCGAATACCTGCTCAAAGAGCAAGCGGCCAAACTGCCGGAACTGGCCAAGGTCAGCGAGTTCATCCACTTTGCCTGCACCAGCGAGGACATCAACAACCTGTCCCACGCCCTGATGCTGCGCGAAGGCCGTGATGATGTGATGCTGCCGCTGATGCGCCAGACCGCCAACGCCATCCGCGAACTGGCCATCCGTTTCGCCGACGTGCCGATGCTGTCGCGCACCCACGGTCAGCCGGCCTCGCCGACCACCCTGGGCAAAGAACTGGCGAACGTGGTTTACCGTCTGGAGCGCCAGATCGCTCAAGTCGCTGCCGTTCCGCTGCTGGGCAAGATCAACGGCGCCGTGGGCAACTACAACGCCCACCTGTCGGCCTACCCTGAGATCGACTGGGAAGCCAACGCCCGCGCCTTCATCGAAGACGAGCTGGGCCTGGGCTTCAACCCGTACACCACGCAGATCGAGCCCCACGACTACATTGCCGAACTGTTCGACGCGATTGCCCGCTTCAACACCATCCTGATCGACTTCGACCGCGACATCTGGGGCTACATCTCCCTGGGTTATTTCAAGCAGCGCACCATCGCTGGTGAAATCGGTTCGTCGACCATGCCGCACAAGGTCAACCCGATCGACTTCGAAAACTCCGAAGGCAACCTGGGTATCGCCAACGCACTGTTTCAGCACCTGGCGAGCAAACTGCCGATCTCCCGCTGGCAGCGCGACCTGACCGACTCCACCGTACTGCGCAACCTCGGTGTCGGCTTCGCCCACAGCGTGATCGCGTACGAAGCCAGCCTCAAGGGCATCAGCAAGCTTGAACTCAACGAGCAGAAGATTGCCGCTGACCTGGACGCCTGCTGGGAAGTATTGGCCGAACCGATCCAGACCGTGATGCGTCGCTACAACATCGAAAACCCGTACGAAAAGCTGAAAGAACTGACCCGCGGCAAGGGCATCAGCCCGCAAGCGCTGCAGACTTTCATCGACGGCCTGGACATGCCAGCCGCCGCCAAGGCCGAGCTGAAATTGCTCACCCCGGCGAACTACATCGGTAACGCTGTAGAACAAGCCAAGCGCATCTGATCGACCGCTAGACCCTTTTAAGACGCCCGGCCGCGCCGGGCGTTTTTATTCCCGTCTGAAAAGTGCATTTTTTCAATAGGTTACACATGAATCCTGATATTCCTCTTCAACTTCTGGGCGGCATCACGGCACGGGAATTCCTGCGCGACTACTGGCAGAAAAAGCCGCTGTTGATCCGTCAGGCGATTCCTGATTTCGAAAGCCCGATCGACGCCGACGAACTGGCCGGCCTGGCGCTGGAAGAAGAAGTCGAATCGCGCCTGATCATCGAGAATGGCGAGCGCCCGTGGGAACTGCGTCGCGGCCCGTTCGCCGAAGATGAATTCAGCAAGCTGCCTGAAACCGACTGGACCCTGCTGGTTCAAGCCGTGGATCAGTTCGTCCCGGAAGTCAGCGAACTGCTGGAAAATTTCCGTTTTCTGCCGAGCTGGCGCATCGACGACGTGATGATCAGCTACGCCGCGCCAGGTGGCAGCGTTGGTCCGCACTTCGACAACTACGACGTGTTCCTGCTGCAAGGCCACGGCAAGCGCAACTGGAAGATCGGCCAGATGTGCAACACCGAGAGCCCGATGCTGGCTCACGCCGACCTGCGCATTCTCTCCGAATTCGAAGCCACCGATGAATGGGTGCTGGAACCGGGCGACATGCTCTACCTGCCACCGCGCCTGGCCCATTGCGGCGTTGCCGTCGATGAATGCATGACCTACTCGGTGGGCTTTCGCGCACCGAGCGCCGCTGAAGTGCTGACCCACTTCACCGACTTCCTCAGCCAGTTCCTGTCGGACGAAGAACGCTACACCGACGCCGACGCCTTACCGACTGCCGATCCTCACCAGATCCAGCGCGACGCACTCGACCGCCTCAAAGGCCTGCTGGCCGAGCACATGAGCGACGAGCGCCTGCTGCTGACCTGGTTCGGCCAGTTCATGACCGAGCCACGCTACCCGGAACTGGTGGTGGGCCCGGAGGACGTTGAAGAAGAAGACTTCATGTCCGCCCTGGAGCAAGGCGCGATCCTGATTCGCAACCCGAGCGCACGCCTGGCGTGGTCTGAAGTCGATGACGACCTGCTGCTGTTCGCCAGCGGCCAGAGCCGTTACCTGCCTGGCAAACTGCGCGAACTGCTGAAGATGATCTGCGCCGCCGACGCGCTGCACGCCGACAACCTTGGCGACTGGCTGAGCGACGAAGACGGTCGCGGCCTGCTGTGCGAACTGGTCAAGCAAGGAAGCCTGGGGTTTGCCGATGAATAAGATTCACGTACGTGTCGCAGACTGGCAGAAGGACAACGCCGAGATCCGGCGCATTCGTGAGACGGTGTTCGTCGCCGAGCAATCCGTTCCGCCAGAACTGGAATGGGACGCCGATGACATTGATGCAGTGCATTTCCTCGCTTACGAAGGCGACTTTCCGATAGGCACCGCCCGCCTGCTGCCCGATGGACACGTCGGCCGGGTGTCGGTACTCAAGGACTGGCGCGGCCTGAAAGTCGGCGATGCACTGATGCAAGCGGTCATCGGTGAAGCCGAAGAGCGCGGACTCAAGCAGCAGATGCTCAGCGCTCAAGTCCAGGCCACAGCGTTCTATGAGCGCCTGGGCTTTCACATGGTCAGTGAGGAATTCCTGGAAGCCGGGATTCCGCACGTGGACATGGTTCGGCATTCGGCCTGAGACCGGGCAGCCCCCATCGCGGGCAAGCCCGTTCCCACAAGGATCGCGCAAAACCTGTGGGAGCGGGCTTGCCCGCGAAGGGGCCCTGAAGAACACCACAAAACGCCTCGCTATCTTCGGATACCGGGGCGTTTTGCTGTCCAGGATTCAACTTGCGCCACTACAGGCCGACAAACTGGCAATATCAACACATGCACCTGTAGGAGCGAGCTTGCTCGCTCCTACACAAATCACGAAGGCGGAGATAACGGATATGTCCCTACGCACCCTGCTCAGCACCCTGCTGGTGGCCTGCAGTTTTTCGGTCATGGCGGCCACCGAAATCGTGCCCCTGAGCTACCGCACCAGCGCCGACCTCCTACCGGTGGCGCAGGATTTCATCGGCAAGGACGGACAGGTCAGCGCCTACGGCAATCAACTCATTGTCAACGCCGATCAGCGCAAGATCGACGAACTTAAAGCCCTGCTTTCGCAACTAGACACCGCACCCAAGCGCCTGCTGATCACCGTCGACACCAGCGACAACAACTTCCAGGGCGACCAGGGTTATTCGGTGAACGGCGCCAAGCCAGGCCAGACCCGCATCATCAACTACAGCACCGATAGCCGCGACGGCGGTATCCAGCAAGTGCAGGCCAGCGAAGGCGCACCGGCGCTGATCCAGGTCGGCCAGAGCGTGCCGCTGACCAGCGCGCAGACCGATTCCTACGGCGATCTGCGCAGCCAGACTGAATACCGCAACGTCACCCAGGGCTTTTACGTCACGGCAAACGTCACCGGCGACATCGTTCACCTGTCGATCAGTACCAACCGTGACCGCATGAGCCAGGAACGTCCCGATGTAGTGAACGTACAAAGCACCGACACAACCGTCACCGGCCACCTCGGTGAGTGGATCCTGCTGGCCGGGGTCAACGGCCAGACCCAGGCCGACAAACAGGGCCAGACCCGCAGCTACTCGACCCAGAGCCGCAATGACATGACTTTGCGGGTGAAAGTCGACACCCTGGACTAAAGCACCAAAAACTGACTGACGAGTCGTATTAGACCAAAGATGTAGTGCCTTGAAAAAAGCACTACAAAACGTTTGACGAGCCAAAAAAGCGAAGGCATGATGGCCTCGCTCCCGCTAATCAGAGGCCCTGGCAAGGGCCTTCGAGGCGATGTTCGCACCTACCCCGCGAACCGCTTCGTGTCTGTACCGCCCACAAGGTGTGTTTGACGAGGTTGTCGACTGGAACGAAGTTGTCCCGAGGGACGGAAGCGTAATAGGTAACCCGGCACCACACTGATGTTCGCACCAAGGCCCACGACGCCCGAATGCGCCCGCAGTTCGCCTTTACCTGCTCACTTCCCCTCGAGCCGATCGTTCATCCCGTCGCCCTCCCCGCCGAATCCGACTTGACCGCTCAAGCTTCTGGTCAGCGAGCGCAGGAATTTTCCACCGCAGAACAACTTTTCATAAAGACGCGACGAGGTTTATCTCCCATGGCACTGACACGCGAACAGCAAATTGCAGCCCTCGAAAAAGACTGGGCTGAAAACCCGCGCTGGAAAGGCGTGACACGCACTTACTCCGCTGCTGACGTCGTCCGCCTGCGTGGCTCGGTTCAACCTGAGCACACCTTTGCAAAAATGGGCGCCGAGAAGCTGTGGAACCTGGTGACCCAGGGTGCCAAGCCAGCCTTCCGTCCCGAGAAAGATTTCGTCAACTGCATGGGCGCCCTGACCGGCGGCCAGGCTGTACAACAAGTCAAGGCCGGCATCCAGGCGATCTACCTGTCGGGCTGGCAGGTTGCTGCGGACAACAACTCCGCCGAATCGATGTACCCGGACCAGTCGCTGTACCCGGTGGACTCGGTTCCAACCGTGGTCAAGCGCATCAACAACTCGTTCCGTCGTGCCGACCAGATCCAGTGGAAAGCCGGCAAGAACCCGGGCGACGCTGGCTACATCGACTACTTCGCGCCAATCGTGGCTGACGCCGAAGCCGGTTTCGGCGGCGTACTGAACGCTTACGAACTGATGAAGAGCATGATCGAAGCAGGCGCCGCCGGCGTTCACTTCGAAGACCAGCTGGCTTCCGTGAAAAAATGCGGCCACATGGGCGGCAAGGTACTGGTTCCTACCCAGGAAGCCGTACAGAAGCTGACTGCCGCTCGCCTGGCTGCCGACGTTGCCGGTACTCCGACCATCATCCTGGCCCGTACCGACGCTAACGCCGCTGACCTGCTGACGTCCGACTGCGACCCGTACGACCAGCCATTCGTGACTGGCGAACGTACCCAGGAAGGTTTCTACAAAGTGCGCGCCGGCCTGGACCAGGCAATCGCTCGCGGCCTGGCCTACGCTCCGTACGCCGACCTGATCTGGTGCGAAACCGCCAAGCCAGACCTGGACGAGGCTCGTCGCTTCGCTGAAGCGATCAAGAAGGAATACCCGGACCAACTGCTGTCGTACAACTGCTCGCCTTCCTTCAACTGGAAGAAAAACCTGGACGACGCGACCATCGCCAAGTTCCAGCGCGAACTGTCCGCCATGGGCTACAAGCACCAGTTCATCACCCTGGCCGGCATTCACAACATGTGGCACAGCATGTTCAACCTGGCGCACGACTACGCCCGCAACGACATGACTGCCTACGTGAAGCTGCAAGAGCAGGAATTTGCCGACGCCGCCAAGGGTTACACCTTCGTGGCTCACCAGCAGGAAGTGGGCACCGGCTACTTCGACGACATGACCACCGTGATCCAGGGTGGCTCGTCTTCGGTAACCGCGCTGACCGGTTCGACCGAAGAAGAACAGTTCCACTGATCTGCTTCGCCTGAGACATCAGCCGCCGCGGGCCGAATAGAAAGCTAACCGCAGCGCTGCACATCTGACGCCCCGACTGGTTCGGGGCGTTTTTTTTGCCTGCAATTCAACAAACACTGCAATAACCCTGTGGGAGCGGGCTTGCTCGCGAAAGCGTCGGATCAGTCGACATCAATACTCAATGATGAACCGCATTCGCGAGCAAGCCCGCTCCCACAGGGGGACAGAGGTGCTTGTAGCAAATCATTGATCCAGAGCGCTATCACTGTCAGAAAAATCCGCTAAAACGCTCACCGTCGCTACTTGCATTAACGCCCATATAAGACAACTTCCCGAACATCTGAAGGACAAGCAGTTTAAAAACCAAGCCAAATAATATTGATTATCATTTAGCTGCAACTATGTTCGTTACATTCCCTACAAAACATAATTGACGAAATGCCGGCTAATGCCCGTAACGCATGGGCTGCGGGGCCTTTATGGCTCGCTATGTCCTTATTCCTATAAATAATTTCGCTATAGGAATTTTACTTGCCGGGTGTTTAGCCATAAAATCAGCTGGATTGATTGCTGCGACATATCGTCACTGCTTTTGTTTCTTTTCAAGCTCAGAGACCTTTGCTCTCTGTTAAGGATTACCAGCATGCCCGAAGCGACAGGACTCATGGCCCATAACTGGGGCTTTGCCATTTTCCTTCTAGGCGTCGTCGGCCTCTGTGCCTTCATGCTGGGCGTCTCCAGCCTCCTTGGGTCAAAAGCCTGGGGCCGCAGCAAAAACGAACCGTTCGAGTCCGGCATGCTACCTACAGGTGGCGCCCGCTTGCGGCTCTCAGCCAAATTCTATCTGGTCGCGATGCTCTTCGTGATCTTCGATATCGAAGCCCTCTTTCTCTTTGCATGGTCTGTGTCCGTCCGCGAAAGCGGCTGGACCGGATTCGTCGAAGCTCTCGTTTTCATAGCAATTCTGTTGGCAGGCCTTGTCTACCTATTCCGAGTGGGCGCCCTTGACTGGGCTCCGGAAGCTCGGCGCAAGCGGCAAGCGAAGCTGAAACAATGAGGCTTTGGCAATGCAATACAATCTCACCAGGATCGACCCCGATGCTCCTAACGAGCAATATCCGATTGGCCAGCGGGAAACCGTTTCCGATCCGTTAGAAGATCAAGTCCACAAAAACATTTTCATGGGCAAGCTCGAAGACGTGCTTAACGGCACGATCAACTGGGGGCGCAAGAACTCCCTGTGGCCGTATAACTTCGGTCTTTCGTGCTGCTACGTGGAAATGACCACCGCCTTCACGGCGCCCCACGACATCGCGCGCTTTGGCGCCGAGGTTATCCGGGCATCGCCGCGCCAGGCGGATTTCATGGTTATCGCCGGTACCTGCTTCATCAAGATGGCGCCGATCATCCAGCGTCTCTACGAGCAAATGCTCGAGCCTAAATGGGTCATCTCCATGGGTTCGTGCGCCAACTCCGGTGGCATGTACGACATCTACTCCGTCGTTCAAGGGGTGGACAAGTTCCTGCCCGTTGACGTCTACGTGCCTGGCTGCCCGCCCCGCCCTGAAGCTTTCCTGCAAGGCTTGATGCTGTTGCAGGAGTCGATTGGCCAGGAGCGTCGCCCACTTTCCTGGGTCGTTGGTGATCAAGGCGTGTACCGCGCCGAGATGCCATCCGAAAAGGAAAAGCGCCGCGAACAGCGTATTCAGGTAACCAACCTGCGCAGCCCCGACGAAGTCTGATCCAGATCTGCTGTTTCAAAGAAACGAGAAGCTGGCTTCATTCTTTACGTTGACCGAAAGCGATAAATAACCATGACTACAGGCAGTGCTCTGTACATCCCGCCTTACAAGGCAGACGACCAGGATGTGGTCGTCGAACTGAACAACCGTTTTGGCCCGGAGGCGTTCACCGCCCAGCCTACCCGCACCGGCATGCCGGTGCTTTGGGTTGCCCGCGCCAAACTCGTCGAAGTCCTGACTTTCCTGCGTAACCTGCCCAAGCCGTACGTCATGCTCTATGACCTGCACGGCGTGGACGAGCGTCTGCGCACCAAGCGTCAAGGGCTGCCGAACGGCGTCGACTTCTCCGTGTTCTATCACTTGATGTCGATCGAACGTAATAGTGACGTAATGATCAAGGTCGCCTTGTCCGAAAGCGACCTCAGCCTGCCGACCGTCACCAGCATCTGGCCGAACGCCAACTGGTACGAGCGTGAAGTCTGGGACATGTTCGGCATCGACTTCAAAGGCCACCCTCACCTGTCGCGCATCATGATGCCGCCGACCTGGGAAGGTCACCCGCTGCGCAAGGACTTCCCGGCGCGCGCCACCGAGTTCGACCCGTTCACCCTGAACCTGGCCAAGCAACAGCTCGAGGAAGAGTCTGCGCGCTTCAAGCCGGAAGACTGGGGCATGAAGCGTTCCGGCCCGAACGAGGACTACATGTTCCTCAACCTCGGCCCGAACCACCCGTCCGCCCACGGTGCGTTCCGTATCATCCTGCAGCTGGACGGCGAAGAGATCGTCGACTGCGTACCGGACGTCGGTTACCACCACCGTGGTGCCGAGAAGATGGCCGAGCGTCAGTCCTGGCACAGCTTCATCCCGTACACCGACCGTATCGACTACCTCGGCGGCGTGATGAACAACCTGCCGTACGTGCTCTCGGTCGAGAAGCTGGCCGGCATCAAGGTGCCGGAGAAGGTCGACGTCATCCGCATCATGATGGCCGAGTTCTTCCGGATCACCAGCCACCTGCTGTTCCTGGGTACCTACATCCAGGACGTCGGCGCCATGACCCCGGTGTTCTTCACCTTCACCGACCGCCAGCGCGCGTACACGGTGATCGAAGCCATTACCGGTTTCCGCCTGCACCCGGCCTGGTACCGCATCGGTGGCGTCGCCCACGACCTGCCGCGCGGTTGGGAAAAACTGGTCAAGGATTTCGTCGAGTGGATGCCAAAGCGTCTGGACGAATACCAGAAAGCCGCACTGGACAACAGCATCCTGCGTGGCCGGACCATCGGCGTCGCCGACTACAACACCAAAGAGGCCCTGGAATGGGGCGTCACCGGTGCCGGCCTGCGTTCGACCGGTTGCGACTTCGACCTGCGTAAAGCGCGCCCGTACTCGGGCTACGAGAACTTCGAATTCGAAGTGCCGCTGGCCGCCAACGGCGATGCCTACGACCGCTGCATCGTGCGTGTCGAGGAGATGCGCCAGAGCATCAGGATCATCGACCAGTGCCTGCGCAACATGCCGGAAGGCCCGTACAAGGCGGATCACCCGCTGACCACGCCGCCGCCGAAAGAGCGCACGCTGCAGCACATCGAAACCTTGATCACGCACTTCCTGCAGGTTTCGTGGGGCCCGGTCATGCCGGCCAACGAATCCTTCCAGATGATCGAAGCGACCAAGGGCATCAACAGTTATTACCTGACGAGCGATGGCGGCACCATGAGCTACCGCACCCGGATTCGTACCCCAAGCTTCCCGCACCTGCAGCAGATCCCTTCGGTGATCAAAGGCAGCATGGTCGCGGACTTGATTGCGTACCTGGGTAGTATCGATTTCGTTATGGCCGACGTGGACCGCTAAGCATGAACAGCACGCTTATCCAGACAGACCGTTTCACCTTGAGTGAAACCGAGCGCTCGGCCATCGAGCACGAGCTGCATCACTACGAAGACCCGCGCGCGGCGTCGATCGAAGCCCTGAAGATCGTCCAGAAGGAACGTGGCTGGGTGCCGGACGGCGCCTTGTACGCCATCGGCGAGATCCTCGGCATCCCGGCCAGCGATGTTGAAGGTGTGGCGACGTTCTATAGCCAGATCTTCCGTCAGCCGGTCGGCCGTCACATCATTCGCGTCTGCGACAGCATGGTCTGCTACATCGGCGGCCACGAGTCCGTGGTCAGCGAAATCCAGAGCAAACTGGGCATCGGCCTGGGCCAGACCACCACCGACGGTCGTTTCACCCTGCTGCCGGTCTGCTGCCTCGGCAACTGCGACAAGGCGCCGGCGTTGATGATCGACGACGACACTTTCGGTGATGTGCAGCCTGCCGGCGTTGCCAAATTGCTCGAGGGCTACGTATGACCCTGACTTCCTTCGGTCCAGCCAACCGCATCAAGCGTTCGGCCGAGACTCACCCGCTCACCTGGCGTCTGCGTGACGACGGCGAAGCCGTCTGGCTCGACGAATACCAGGCCAAGAACGGTTACGCCGCTGCGCGCAAGGCCTTCGCCGACATGGCCCAGGACGACATCGTCCAGACCGTGAAAGACTCCGGCCTCAAGGGTCGCGGCGGTGCAGGCTTCCCCACTGGCGTGAAGTGGGGCCTGATGCCCAAGGACGAATCCATCAACATCCGCTACCTGCTGTGCAATGCGGATGAAATGGAGCCCAACACCTGGAAAGACCGCATGCTGATGGAGCAACTGCCCCATCTGCTGATCGAAGGCATGCTGATCAGTGCCCGCGCACTGAAAACCTACCGCGGCTACATCTTCCTGCGTGGCGAGTACACCACCGCCGCCAAGCACTTGAACCGTGCCGTGGAAGAAGCCAAGGCAGCGGGCCTTTTGGGCAAGAACATCCTGGGCAGCGGTTTCGATTTCGAGCTGTTCGTCCATACCGGTGCCGGGCGTTATATCTGCGGTGAAGAAACCGCACTGATCAACTCCCTCGAAGGCCGCCGTGCCAACCCGCGCTCCAAGCCGCCCTTCCCTGCCGCCGTAGGCGTGTGGGGCAAGCCGACTTGCGTGAACAACGTCGAGACCCTGTGCAACGTGCCGGCGATCATTGCCGACGGCGTGGACTGGTACAAATCGTTGGCTCGCGAAGGCAGCGAAGACATGGGCACCAAGCTCATGGGCTTCTCCGGCAAGGTCAAGAACCCGGGCCTGTGGGAGTTGCCGTTCGGCGTCACCGGTCGCGAGCTGTTCGAAGACTACGCCGGTGGCATGCGCGACGGTTACAAGCTCAAGGCCTGGCAGCCTGGCGGCGCCGGTACCGGCTTCCTGTTGCCGGAACACCTGGACGCACAAATGTATGCCGGCGGCATCGCCAAAGTGGGCACCCGTATGGGTACCGGCCTGGCCATGGCGGTGGACGACAGCGTCAACATGGTGTCCCTGCTGCGCAACATGGAGCAGTTCTTCGCCCGCGAATCCTGCGGCTTCTGCACCCCGTGCCGTGATGGCTTGCCATGGAGCGTCAAGCTCCTGATGGCCATCGAGAACGGTGAAGGCCAGCCAGGCGACATCGAGACCCTGCTGGGTCTGGTCGGTTTCCTCGGCCCAGGCAAGACCTTCTGTGCTCACGCACCGGGCGCCGTGGAGCCATTGGGCAGCGCAATCAAATACTTCCGCCATGAGTTCGAAGCCGGTATCGCGCCTGTCAGCGCCGCCGTCCCGCCTCTGGCAAGGCCGATCGTAGTCGGCGCGTAAACGCTTAAAACAGGCGAAGGGTCCGTGCCCTTCGCTTTTCGTGTGATGACGCCGTAAGCGGCTGTGTTGATTCACGCGGATAACAAGATTCCATTAGCCACGCCCGCTGACACCGGGCCAACGAAGAACTTTGAACCATGGCCACTATCCACGTAGACGGCAAAGAGCTCGAAGTCGATGGGGCAGACAACCTGTTACAGGCATGTCTGTCGCTAGGCCTCGATATCCCTTATTTCTGCTGGCACCCTGCCCTTGGCAGCGTTGGCGCTTGCCGCCAGTGCGCGGTCAAGCAGTACACCGACGAGAACGACACCCGTGGTCGCATCGTCATGTCCTGCATGACCCCTGCCACCGACAACACCTGGATCTCCATCGAAGATGAAGAGTCCAAGGCGTTCCGCGCCAGTGTTGTCGAATGGCTGATGACCAACCACCCTCACGACTGCCCGGTCTGTGAGGAAGGCGGTCACTGCCACCTGCAAGACATGACGGTAATGACCGGCCACAACGAGCGCCGTTACCGCTTCACCAAGCGTACCCACCAGAACCAGCAACTGGGCCCGTTCATTTCCCACGAAATGAACCGCTGCATCGCTTGCTACCGCTGCGTGCGCTTCTACAAGGACTACGCCGGCGGCACCGATCTCGGTGTGTTCGGCGTCCACGACAACGTGTACTTCGGTCGCGTTGAAGACGGCACCCTGGAAAGCGAGTTCTCCGGCAACCTCACCGAGGTCTGCCCGACCGGTGTGTTCACCGACAAGACTCACTCCGAGCGCTACAACCGCAAGTGGGACATGCAGTTCTCGCCGAGCATCTGCCATGGCTGCTCCAGCGGTTGCAACATCTCCCCGGGCGAACGTTACGGCGAACTGCGTCGCATCGAAAACCGTTTCAACGGTTCGGTGAACCAGTACTTCCTGTGTGACCGTGGCCGTTTCGGCTATGGCTACGTCAACCGCGAAGACCGTCCACGTCAGCCGCTGCTGGCCAATGGCACCAAGCTGAGCCTCGACGACGCGCTGGATAAAGCTGCTGATTTGCTGCGCGGTCGCAACATCGTCGGTATCGGCTCGCCTCGCGCCAGCCTCGAAAGCAACTACGCGTTGCGCGAACTGGTCGGTGCGGAGCACTTCTACTCGGGTATCGAAGCCGCCGAACTGGAGCGCATCCGCCTGGTCCTGCAAGTGCTTAAAGACAGCCCGCTGCCAGTGCCGAACATGCGCGACATCGAAGACCACGACGCCGTGTTCGTCCTCGGTGAAGACCTGACCCAGACAGCTGCGCGCATGGCCCTGTCCCTGCGTCAATCGGTCAAGGGCAAGGCCGAAGACATGGCCGACGCCATGCGCGTCCAGCCTTGGCTCGACGCCGCCGTTAAGAACATCGGCCAGCACGCGCTGAACCCGCTGTTCATCGCCAGCCTGGCTGAAACCAAGCTCGACGACATCGCCGAAGAGTGCGTTCACGCAGCTCCAGACGACCTGGCCCGCATCGGTTTCGCAGTGGCTCACGCCCTCGACGCCAGCGCACCGGCCGTTGAAGGCCTGGACGCCGAAGCCCTCGAGCTGGCCAAGCGCATTGCCGACGCCCTGCTCGCGGCCAAGCGTCCACTGATCATCGCCGGTACTTCCCTGGGCTCCAAAGCCCTGATCGAAGCCGCCGCGAACATCGCCAAAGCGTTGAAGCTGCGCGAGAAGAACGGTTCCATCAGCCTGATCGTGCCAGAGGCCAACAGCCTCGGCCTGGCCATGCTCGGTGGCGAATCGGTCGACGCCGCGCTGCAAGCCGTGATCGACGGTAAAGCCGACGCCATCGTCGTGCTGGAAAACGATCTGTACACCCGTACCGACAAGGCCCGTGTCGATGCTGCCCTGACCGCCGCCAAAGTGCTGATCGTCGCCGACCACCAGAAGACTGCCACCAGCGATCGCGCGCACCTGGTTCTGCCAGCCGCCAGCTTCGCTGAAGGCGACGGCACCCTGGTCAGCCAGGAAGGCCGCGCCCAGCGCTTCTTCCAGGTTTTCGATCCGAAGTACCTGGACGCGAGCATCCTGGTTCACGAAGGCTGGCGCTGGCTGCATGCCCTGCGCGCCACCCTGCTGAACCAGCCGATCGACTGGACCCAGCTGGACCACGCCACCGCCGCTGTCGCTTCCAGCACACCGGTCCTGAACCGCATTGTCGACGCCGCACCGTCCGCCGCGTTCCGCATCAAGGGCATGAAACTGGCCCGTGAACCGCTGCGCTATTCCGGTCGTACCGCCATGCGCGCCGACATCAGCGTGCACGAACCGCGTACCCCGCAGGACAAGGACACCGCGTTCGCCTTCTCCATGGAAGGTTACTCGGGTTCGGCCGAACCGCGTCAGCAAGTGCCATTCGCCTGGTCTCCAGGCTGGAACTCGCCGCAAGCCTGGAACAAGTTCCAGGATGAAGTCGGTGGTCACATCCGCGCTGGCGACCCGGGCACCCGCCTGATCGAAACCAGCGGTGACTCGCTGAACTGGTTCGCCACTGTTCCGCGTGCGTTCAACCCGGCCCAGGGCACCTGGCAGGTCGTGCCGTTCTTCCACCTGTTCGGCAGCGAAGAGAACTCTTCGAAAGCCGCTCCGGTTCAGGAACGCATTCCGGCTGCCTACGTCGCACTGGCCAAGTCCGAAGCCGACCGCCTGGGCGTCAACGACGGTGCCATGCTGAGCCTGAACGTGGCCGGCCAGACCCTGCGTCTGCCGCTGCGGATCAATGAAGAACTGGGCGCAGGCCTGGTGGCATTGCCTGCGGGCATCGCCGGCATTCCGCCAGCAATCTTTGGCAAATCCGTTGACGGTCTGCAGGAGGCAGCTCAATGACCTGGTTCACTCCTGAGGTGATCGACGTGATCATCGCGGTCCTCAAGGCCGTGGTGATTCTGCTCGCCGTGGTGGTTTGCGGCGCCCTGCTCAGTTGGGTCGAGCGTCGCTTGCTCGCCCTCTGGCAGGACCGTTACGGTCCGAACCGCGTCGGCCCGTTCGGCGCGTTCCAGATCGCGGCCGACATGATCAAGATGTTCTTCAAGGAAGACTGGACGCCGCCATTCGCCGACAAAGTGATCTTCACTTTGGCACCGGTCGTGGCCATGAGCGCCTTGCTGATTGCCTTCGCAATCATCCCGATCACCCCGACCTGGGGTGTCGCGGACATCAACATCGGCATCCTGTTCTTCTTCGCCATGGCCGGTCTGTCGGTCTACGCGGTGCTGTTCGCCGGTTGGTCGAGCAACAACAAGTTCGCCCTGCTGGGCAGCTTGCGGGCCTCGGCGCAAACCGTGTCGTACGAAGTGTTCATGGGCCTGTCGCTGATGGGCATCGTGATCCAGGCCGGCTCGTTCAACATGCGCGACATCGTTGAATACCAGGCGCAGAATATGTGGTTCGTCATTCCGCAGATCTTCGGTTTCCTGACCTTCTTCATCGCTGGCGTGGCCGTGACTCACCGTCACCCGTTCGACCAGCCGGAAGCGGAACAGGAACTGGCCGACGGTTACCACATTGAATACGCCGGCATGAAATGGGGCATGTTCTTCGTCGGCGAGTACATCGGCATCGTGCTGATCTCGGCGCTGCTGGTGACCTTGTTCTTCGGTGGCTGGCACGGTCCGTTCGGCATTCTGCCGCAGATCCCGTTCATCTGGTTCGCGTTGAAAACCGCGTTCTTCATCATGTTCTTCATCCTGCTGCGCGCCTCGATTCCGCGCCCACGGTATGACCAAGTGATGGATTTCAGCTGGAAGTTCTGCCTGCCGCTGACCCTCGTCAACATGCTGGTGACCGCTGCGATCGTGTTGCTCAACACGCCCGCCGTCGCGGCTCAGTGAGGATAGAGAATCATGAAGTACATTTTTGACATCGTGCATGGCTTCTTCACCCAGCTTCGCAGCCTGGTGATGATCTTCGGCCATGCCTTCCGCAAGCGCGACACGCTGCAATATCCGGAAGAGGCGGTGTACCTGCCGCCACGCTTCCGTGGCCGGATCGTGCTGACCCGCGACCCCGACGGCGAAGAGCGTTGCGTAGCCTGCAACCTTTGTGCCGTGGCGTGCCCGGTCGGTTGCATCTCGCTGCAGAAAGCTGAAACCGAAGACGGTCGCTGGTACCCGGACTTCTTCCGCATCAACTTCTCGCGCTGCATCTTTTGCGGCCTCTGCGAGGAAGCCTGCCCGACCACCGCGATCCAGCTGACGCCGGATTTCGAAATGGCCGAGTTCAAACGTCAGGACCTGGTTTACGAGAAAGAAGATCTGCTGATCTCCGGCCCCGGCAAAAACCCTGATTACAACTTCTATCGTGTTGCAGGTATGGCGATTGCCGGTAAGCCCAAAGGCTCCGCGCAGAATGAAGCCCAGCCGATCAACGTGAAGAGCTTGCTGCCTTAAGGAAGAAAGATGGAATTCGCTTTCTATTTCGCATCGGGTATCGCTGTGGTGTCCACGCTCCGCGTGATCACCAACACCAACCCTGTGCACGCCCTGCTCTACCTGATCATTTCGCTGATCGCCGTGGCGATGACATTCTTCGCCCTCGGCGCACCGTTTGCCGGTGTACTGGAAGTGATCGCCTACGCTGGCGCCATCATGGTGCTGTTCGTGTTCGTGGTGATGATGCTGAACCTTGGCCCGGCCTCGGTTCAGCAAGAGCGTGTCTGGCTCAAGCCCGGTATCTGGGGCGGCCCGGTCCTCCTCGCCGCGCTGCTGCTGGTGGAACTGCTGTATGTGCTGTTCTCCCACCATAGCGGCCAGGCCGTCGGCCACACCACCGTAGACGCCAAGGCCGTGGGCATCAGCCTGTTCGGTCCTTACCTGCTGGTGGTCGAACTCGCCTCGATGCTGCTGCTTGCCGCAGCCGTCACGGCGTTCCATCTGGGCCGTAACGAAGCCAAGGAGCAATGACGATGCCTGCTATCCCTATGGAGCATGGTCTGGCGGTCGCCGGCATCCTGTTCTGCCTCGGTCTGGTCGGCCTGATGGTCCGCCGCAACATTCTCTTCGTGCTGATGAGCCTGGAGGTCATGATGAATGCCTCCGCCCTGGCGTTCATCGTTGCCGGTAGCCGCTGGGCGCAGCCGGATGGACAGATCATGTTCATCCTGGTGATCAGCCTGGCAGCCGCCGAGGCCAGTATTGGCCTGGCGATCCTGCTGCAACTGTATCGCCGCTTCCACACGCTCGATATCGACGCTGCCAGTGAGATGCGCGGATGAACCTTCTCTATCTGACTTTCCTGTTCCCTCTGATCGGTTTTGTGCTGCTGGCGTTCTCCCGGGGACGCCTCTCGGAAAACCTCTCGGCGCTGATCGGCGTCGGCTCCATTGGCCTGTCGGCGATCGTCGCGGCTTATGTGATCTGGCAATTCAACGTGGCTCCGCCGGAAGGCGGCCACTACACCCAGGTGCTGTGGCAATGGATGGCGGTGGAAGGCTTCACGCCGACCTTCACCCTGTATCTGGACGGCCTGTCGGTGACCATGCTCGGCGTGGTCGTCGGCGTCGGCTTCCTGATCCACCTGTTCGCCTCCTGGTACATGCGCGGTGAAGACGGCTACTCGCGCTTCTTCGCCTACACCAACCTGTTTATCGCCAGCATGCTGTTCCTGGTCCTGGCCGATAACCTGCTGTTCGTGTACTTCGGCTGGGAAGGCGTGGGCCTGTGCTCGTACCTGTTGATCGGCTTCTACTACAGCAACCGCAACAACGGTAACGCCGCACTCAAGGCCTTCATCGTGACCCGTATCGGTGACGTGTTCATGGCCATCGGCCTGTTCATTCTGTTTGCCCAACTGGGCACGCTGAACATTCAGGAACTGCTGGTGCTGGCTCCGCAGAAATTCCAGGCCGGCGACTTCTGGATGGTCATGGCCACCCTGATGCTGCTGGGCGGCGCTGTCGGTAAATCCGCGCAACTGCCGCTGCAAACCTGGCTGGCGGACGCGATGGCCGGTCCTACTCCGGTTTCGGCACTGATCCACGCCGCGACCATGGTAACCGCCGGTGTCTACCTGATCGCCCGTACCCACGGCCTGTTCACCCTGGCGCCGGAAATCCTGCACCTGGTGGGCATCGTTGGCGGTGTGACCCTGGTTCTGGCTGGTTTTGCAGCCCTGGTCCAGACCGACATCAAGCGTATCCTTGCCTACTCGACCATGAGCCAGATCGGCTACATGTTCCTGGCGCTGGGCGTTGGTGCCTGGGACGGCGCGATCTTCCACCTGATGGCCCACGCCTTCTTCAAGGCCCTGCTGTTCCTTGCATCCGGTTCGGTAATCGTTGCCTGCCACCACGAGCAGAACATCTTCAAGATGGGCGGCCTGTGGAAGAAACTGCCACTGGCCTACGCCAGCTTCATCGTCGGCGGCGCGGCCCTGGCGGCCCTGCCTCTGGTGACCGCAGGTTTCTACTCCAAGGACGAAATCCTCTGGGAAGCGTTCGCCAGCGGCAACCACGGTCTGCTCTATGCAGGTCTGGTCGGCGCATTCATGACCTCGCTCTACACCTTCCGCCTGATCTTCATCGCGTTCCATGGTGAAGCGAAGACAGAAGCCCACGCCGGTCACGGCATCGCCCACTGGCTGCCACTGTCGGTCCTGATCGTATTGTCCACCGCCATCGGCGCGATGATCGTTCCACCGCTGCACGGCGTGCTGCCGCAAAGCGTCGGCCATGCCGGCGGCGAAGCCAAGCACAGCCTGGAAATCGCCTCGGGCGCCATTGCCCTGGCCGGTATCCTGCTGTCCGCGCTGCTGTTCCTCGGCAAGCGTCGCTTCGTCACCGCCATCGCCAACAGCGGCATCGGCCGTATCCTCTCGGCCTGGTGGTTCGCTGCCTGGGGCTTCGACTGGATCTACGACAAACTGTTCGTCAAGCCTTACCTGGCGATCAACCACATCCTGCGCAAAGACCCGCTGGACCAGACCATCGGTCTGATCCCGCGTATGGCCAAAGGCGGCCACACCGCCCTGAGCCGTACCGAGACCGGTCAACTGCGTTGGTACGCCGCCTCGATGGCTGCTGGTGCCGTGCTGGTCATCGGCGCCGTCGTGCTGGTAGCGGTCTGATATGAACCTTGCGAACTTGCGAAAGGAATTGAGCCCGTCATGATTCTGCCTTGGCTAATCCTGATCCCCTTCATCGGCGGCCTGCTGTGCTGGATGGGTGAGCGCTTCGGCGCCACCCTCCCCCGCTGGATTGCGCTGATCACCATGTCCCTGCTGCTCTCCCTCGGCCTCTGGCTGTGGGCCAACGGTGACTATTCATTTGCACCAAAGCCTGGCGCCGATCCAACCTGGGCGCTTGAGTTCAAGCACGTCTGGATCCAGCGCTTCGGCATCAATGTGCACCTGGCCCTCGACGGCCTGTCGCTGTTGATGATCCTGCTGACCGGCTTGCTGGGTGTGCTCTCGGTACTCTGCTCGTGGAAAGAGATCCAGCGTCATGTCGGTTTCTTCCACCTGAACCTGATGTGGATCCTGGGCGGTGTCGTCGGCGTGTTCCTCGCCCTCGACCTGTTCATGTTCTTCTTCTTCTGGGAAATGATGCTGGTGCCGATGTACTTCCTCATCGCGCTCTGGGGTCACAGTTCTTCGGACGGCAAGAAAACCCGGATCTACGCGGCGACCAAGTTCTTCATCTTCACTCAGGCTTCCGGCCTGATCATGCTGGTGGCGATCCTGGGTCTGGTACTGGTCAACTTCAACGACACCGGCGTGATTACCTTCAACTACGCCGACCTGTTGAAGACCAAGATGTCGACGACCACCGAGTACATCCTGATGCTCGGCTTCTTCATCGCCTTCGCGGTCAAGCTGCCGGTCGTGCCGTTCCACTCCTGGTTGCCTGACGCTCACGCCCAGGCACCGACAGCAGGTTCCGTCGACCTCGCCGGTATCTTGCTGAAAACCGCGGCCTACGGCCTGCTGCGTTTCGCCCTGCCGCTGTTTCCGAACGCTTCGGCCGAGTTCGCGCCGTTTGCGATGGCCCTGGGTCTGATCGGGATCTTCTACGGTGCGTTCCTGGCGTTCGCGCAAACCGACATCAAGCGTCTGATTGCCTTCTCGTCCGTTTCCCACATGGGCTTCGTACTGATCGGCATCTACTCCGGCAGCCAACTGGCGCTGCAGGGCGCGGTAATGCAGATGCTGGCCCACGGCCTGTCGGCGGCGGCACTCTTTATCCTGAGTGGCCAGCTGTACGAGCGCACCCACACCCGCGACATGCGTGAAATGGGTGGCCTGTGGTCGAAGATCGCTTACCTGCCGGCCCTCAGCCTGTTCTTCGCAGCCGCGTCCCTGGGCTTGCCGGCTACCGGTAACTTCGTCGGTGAGTTCCTGATCCTGATCGGCACCTTCCCGGTCGCCCCATGGGTCACCATCATCGCGACGTCCGGCCTGGTGTTCGGTTCGGTCTACTCGCTGATCATGATCCACCGTGCCTTCTTCGGCCCGTCGAAATCGGACGCGGTGCTGCACGGCATGGACGGTCGCGAAATGATCATGGTGGTCGGTCTGGCAGCGCTGCTGATTTACATCGGCGTCTACCCGCAACCGTTCCTCGATACCTCTGCCGCTACGATGCATGGCGTGCAGCAATGGCTCGGCACCGCCTTCACTCAACTCGCTTCGGCCCGGTAAGAGCGCTATGGAATTCACGACTCAACACTTTATCGCGCTTGCGCCGTTGTTGATCACCAGCGCCACGATCATCGTGGTGATGCTGGCGATCGCCTGGCGCCGCAACCACTCCCAGACCTTCCTGCTGTCGGTGGCGGGTCTGAACCTGGCTTTGCTGTCGATCCTGCCAGCCTTGAAGGTCGCGCCATTGGCTGTGACCCCACTGCTGCAAATCGATAGCTTCGCTTGCCTGTACATGGCGCTGATCCTGGTCGCCACCCTCGCTTGTGTCACCCTCGCCCACGCCTACCTCGGCGATGGCGGCACGGGTTACCCGGGCAACCGTGAAGAACTGTACCTGCTGATCCTGATGGCCGCCGCCGGTGGCCTGGTGCTGGTCAGCGCGCAGCACCTGGCCGGGTTGTTCATCGGTCTCGAACTGCTCTCGGTACCGGTCTACGGTCTGGTGGCTTACGCCTTCTTCAACAAGCGTTCGCTGGAAGCCGGCATCAAGTACATGGTGCTGTCGGCCGCCGGTTCCGCGTTCCTGTTGTTCGGTATGGCCCTGCTCTACGCTGACGCCGGTTCCCTGAGCTTCAACGGCATCGGCCAGGCCCTGGCGGCCACCGGCCTGCCAAGCTCGCTGGCGCAACTGGGCCTGGGCATGATGCTGATCGGCCTGGCGTTCAAACTGTCGCTGGTACCGTTCCACCTCTGGACTCCAGACGTGTACGAAGGTGCTCCGGCACCGGTGGCAGCGTTCCTCGCTACCGCTTCCAAGGTTGCCGTGTTCGCGGTGATGGTGCGCCTGTTCCAGATCTCGCCAGCGGCGAGCAGCGGCGTGCTGAGCAACGTACTGACCATCATCGCCATCGCGTCGATCCTGTTCGGTAACCTGCTGGCACTGACCCAGAGCAACCTCAAGCGTCTGCTGGGTTACTCGTCCATCGCCCACTTCGGCTACCTGCTGATCGCCCTGGTGGCGAGCAAGGGTCTGGCCGTGGAAGCCATCGGCGTGTACCTGGTCACCTACGTGATCACCAGCCTCGGCGCCTTCGGCGTGATCACCCTGATGTCCTCGCCGTACAAAGGCCGTGACGCAGACGCCCTGTACGAATACCGCGGCCTGTTCTGGCGCCGTCCGTACCTCACCGCCGTGCTGACCGTGATGATGCTGTCCCTGGCCGGTATCCCGCTGACCGCAGGCTTCATCGGCAAGTTCTACATCATCGCCACCGGTGTCGAGTCCCATCAGTGGTGGCTGGTCGGCTCACTGGTTCTGGGCAGCGCCATCGGCGTGTTCTACTACCTGCGCGTCATGGTCACCCTGTACCTGATCGAACCGAACCTGCGCCGCGTCGACGCCCAGCTGCACTGGGAACAACGTGCAGGCGGCGTGATGCTGCTGGCCATCGCGGTACTGGCTTTCTTCCTCGGCCTGTACCCACAACCGCTGCTGAACCTGGTTCAGCAGTCGGGTCTGGCGGGTTGATCGCTTGAGCGACACTCGGCAGTAAACGGAAACGGCACCTTCGGGTGCCGTTTTTGCGTTTGGGCATTTGTGTGCTGCCACAAGTCATCGGCTGTCAGGAATGGCCTCTTCGCGGGCAAGCCCGCTCCCACAGGTTATGCATCGTGCACAAAATTTGTGGCCACACTCGGTTACTGTGGGAGCGGGCTTGCCCGCGAAGGCGTCGGGACAGACTCCAACAAAAACGGCACCTTCCGGTGCCGTTCGCCTTTCACACTCCCGCCACGTTACTTACGCGCCGCCTCCCAGGATTTCAGCAGCTCGCTGTAGCTCACGGTCTCGCCTTTAGGCTTCTCGTTTTCCAGTTTCGGTTTCGGTGCGCCCGGCTGGTCGAACCAGTATTGCGCGTCGCGCTCGGGGTTCATTTTCGGGGCGCAGGTGGCTTGTGCCTTGGAGCGTTCCAGACGGGTCATGATTGCGTCCTGATCCTTGGCCAGGCCGTCGAGTGCCTGTTGCGGGGTCTTCTCGCCGCTGGCGGCTTCGGCGATGTGGCTCCACCACAGTTGCGCCAGACGCGGATAGTCCGGCACGTTGGTTCCGGTCGGGGTCCATTGCACTCGGGCCGGGCTGCGATAGAACTCCACCAGGCCACCGAGCTTTGGCGCCAGGTCGGTCATGGCTTGCGAGTTGATATCCGATTCGCGGATCGGTGTCAGGCCAACGATGGTTTTCTTCAGCGACACGGTTTTCGAGGTCACGAACTGCGCGTAGAGCCAGGCCGCGAGTTTCTGTTTCTCTGGCGTGGATTTCATGAAGGTCCAGGAACCGGCGTCCTGATAACCGAGTTTCATGCCCTCCTCCCAATACGGACCTTTCGGCGAAGGCGCCATGCGCCATTTCGGCGTGCCGTCGGCATTCATCACCGGCAGGCCCGGTTTGGTCATGTCGGCGGTGAACGCGGTGTACCAGAAGATCTGCTGGGCAATGTTGCCCTGGGATGGCACGGGACCTGATTCGGAGAAAGTCATGCCCGCCGCTTCAGGTGGCGCGTACTTTTTCATCCAGTCAACGTACTTGGTGGTTGCATACACGGCTGCCGGGCCGTTGGTGTCGCCACCGCGAGTCACGCTGGAGCCGACCGGATGACAATCCTCGACGCGGATCCCCCACTCGTCCACCGGCAAGCCATTGGGTATGCCTTTATCGCCAGCGCCGGCCATGGAGAACCAGGCATCGGTGAAACGCCAACCCAGGGACGGGTCTTTCTTGCCGTAGTCCATGTGCCCGTAAACGCGCTTGCCGTCGATTTCCTTGACGTCTTCGCTGAAGAATCTGGCGATATCTTCATAGGCCGACCAGTTCACCGGTACGCCCAACTCGTAACCGTACTTTTCCTTGAATTTTGCTTTCAGGTCCGCACGTTCGAACCAGTCGGCGCGGAACCAGTACAGGTTGGCGAACTGCTGGTCAGGCAATTGATAGATCTTGCCGTCCGGCGCGGTGGTGAAGGAGATGCCGATGAAGTCCTTGATGTCGAGGGTCGGCGAGGTGAAGTTCTTGCCCTCGTTGGCCATCAGGTCGGTGATCGATTCGGTCTTGCCGTAGCGAAAGTGCGTACCGATCAGGTCCGAGTCATTGACCCAGCCGTCATAGATGTTCTTGTCCGACTGCATTTGGGTCTGCAGCTTTTCCACCACGTCGCCTTCCTGCAGCAGGTCGTGGGTCAGCTTGATCCCGGTGATCTCGGTGAAGGCCTTGGCCAGTACCTTGGACTCATACTCGTGGGTGGCGATGGTTTCCGACACCACTTTGATGCTCATCCCGCGAAACGGCTCCGCCGCCTTGATGAACCACTTCAGCTCTTCGAGTTGTTGATCGGCCGTGAGTGTGGATGGCTTGAATTCACTGCCGATCCATTTCTTCGCGGCGTCTTCATAGGCATCGGCCCACGCAGACGCGCTCAAACCGCTGAGTGCCAGCATGGCTGCCAATGAAATGCTATGTCGCAGCTTATTGTTTTTGTCGAACATAGAGACCTCCTGTTTAAGTTTCGGAGCAACATTGCCGAGCGATTCGACTAGCCCCAACGCATCACAGCCAACAGCCACACCAGGGACATCGCGAAGGCGACCCAGATGCTCCAGTCGGTGACGCCGATTACCAGCAAATGCAGGTAGGCGCTGCCGAGAAGACCGATGAACAACCGATCGCCACGGGTGGTGGCAATCGGTAGAAAACCTCGCCGAAGCACGCTCGGCGAACGCAACTCCCAGGTGGTCATGCCCACCAGGATCAAGCCGATAACACCAAAAAATGCCGCCGTGGGGACGGTCCAGCTCATCCATTCCATCATCAGTTCCTCATACCCGGCCCAGGGCAAAGCCCTTGGCCACGTGGTTGCGAACAAACCAGATCACCAGCATGCCCGGCAGGATGGTCAACACCCCCGCCGCCGCCAACACTCCCCAGTCAATGCCGGACGCCGAGACGGTGCGGGTCATCACCGCTGCTATCGGCTTGGCGTTGACCGAGGTGAGGGTTCGCGCCAGCAGCAGTTCGACCCAGGAAAACATGAAGCAGAAGAACGCCGTCACGCCGATGCCGGAGCCGATCAGCGGGATGAAAATCTTCACGAAAAACTTGGGAAAGCTGTAGCCATCGATGTAGGCGGTTTCGTCGATTTCCTTGGGCACGCCGGACATGAAACCTTCGAGAATCCACACCGCCAGCGGCACGTTGAACAGGCAATGGGCCAGGGCCACGGCTATATGGGTGTCGAACAAGCCGATCGAGGAATACAGCTGGAAGAACGGCAACAGGAACACCGCCGGGGGCGCCATGCGGTTGGTCAGCAGCCAGAAGAACAGGTGCTTGTCGCCCAGGAAGCGGTAGCGCGAGAACGCATAGGCCGCCGGCAAGGCCACGGTCAGGGAAATGATCGTGTTCAGGCTCACGTAGTAAGCCGAGTTGATGTAGCCGGTGTACCAGCTCGGATCGGTGAAGATCACCTTGTAGTTCGCCAGCGTGAAGTCCTGTGGGAAAAGCGTCAGTCCACCGAGGATTTCGCTGTTGCTCTTGAAGGACATGTTCAACAGCCAATAGATCGGCACCAGCAGGAACAGGATGTAGATCAGCAACGGAATCAGCTTTCTCTTGCTCATGATGGCCTCAGCGGTTGGCGTCGGAGTGAGTCATGGCGGTGTAGAACAGCCAGGACACCAACAGGATGATCAGGAAGTACACCAGCGAGAATGCGGCAGCCGGCCCCAGGTCGAACTGCCCGATCGCCATCTGCGTCAGGGTCTGGCTCAGGAAGGTCGTGGAGTTACCCGGACCTCCACCCGTGAGCACGAAGGGCTCGGTGTAGATCATGAAACTGTCCATGAAGCGCAGCATCACGGCGATCAGCAGCACGCTCTTGAGCTTGGGCAGCTGGATATGCCGGAACACCGCCCAGGCCGAGGCCCGGTCGATCCGCGCCGCCTGGTAATACACATCCGGAATCGCCCGCAGGCCGGAGAAGCACAGCAGCGCCACCAGTGAGGTCCAGTGCCAGACGTCCATCACCAGCACGGTGACCCAGGCGTCCATGGTGTTCGCCGCATAGTTGTAGCTGATGCCCATGGCCTTGAGGCTCGCCCCAAGCAGACCGATGTCGGCCCGGCCGAAGATCTGCCAGATGGTGCCGACCACGTTCCAGGGAATCAGCAACGGAATCGCCAGGATGATCAGCACCACTGACGACCAGCGCCCCTTGGTCGGCATGGTCAGGGCAATCGCAATCCCCAGGGGGATTTCGATCAGCAGCACGCAGGCCGAGTAGATGAACTGGCGCAGCAACGAGTCGTGCAGGCGCGGGTCGAGCAGTACCTGTTTGTACCAGTCGGCGCCGACGAAGTAACGGCTGGACTGGTCGAAGATGTCCTGCACCGAATAGTTGACCACAGTCATCATCGGGATCACCGCACTGAACGCCACCAGCAGGAACACCGGAAGCACCAGCCACCAGGCCTTGTTGTTCTGCACCTTGTTCATGGCTGCACCTCTTGGTTGGCATTGGCTTCGAGCAGGAATTCATCGGCGTAGACCATCAGCCACTGCGCCGGAAAACTGATGTAGGCCGTGCCTTGCGGCACCGGTTTGTCTTCGGCCAGACGCACTTTCAGGGGCACGCCATCGAGGTCGAGGCTCATGATCTTGTAGGTGCCCAGGTCTTCGACGTGTACGACCTTTGCCCGCTGCGCGTCATCAAAGGCTTCGTCCCACACATGGACGAACTCCGGACGAATGCCGACCTTCAGGGTTTTCCACTCCGATTCAGCAATACGTTGCTGCATGGCCTCCGACAGCGGCAGGTGGGTCGAGGCGAAACCGACACCGCCCGGTTGTGGCTGTACCTCGATCAGATTCATCCCGGGGCTGCCAATGAAGTAGCCGACAAAGGTGTGGCTCGGGCGCTCGAACAATTCCCTTGGCGTACCGAACTGCACAATCTGCCCGCCGTACATCACCGCAATCTTGTCGGCGAAGGTCGAGGCCTCCAACTGATCGTGGGTGACGTAGACCATGGTGATGTTGAACTGCTCGTGGATCTGCTTGAGCTTGCGCCGCAGTTTCCACTTCAGGTGCGGGTCGATCACCGTCAGCGGCTCGTCGAACAGGATCGCCGACACGTCGTCGCGCACCAACCCACGGCCCATGGAGACTTTCTGTTTTTCGTCGGCGGTGAGGTTGCGCGCCTTTTTGCCGAGCAGGTTCTGCAGGTCGAGGACTTCGGCGATTTCCTGCACCTTGCTATGGACCTTCGCCTCGGCCATGCCCTGATTGCGCAGAGGGAAGGCCAGGTTGTCGAACACGGTCATGGTGTCGTAGACCACCGGGAACTGGAAAACCTGAGCGATGTTGCGTTTTTCGGGAGTCAGGTTGTTGACCGCTTTGCCGTCGAACAGCACATGGCCCTGGGACGGGCTGAGCAGCCCGGAGATGATGTTGAGCAAGGTTGATTTGCCGCAGCCCGATGGACCGAGCAAGGCATAGGCGCCGCCCTGCTCCCAGATGTGGTCCATCTCGCGGATCGCATAGTCCTCCGGTCCGGCCGGGGTCCTGGTGTAGCTGTGGGCGAGGTTCTGCAAACGGATTTCGGCCATCAGGCAACCCTCGTGACACGCCGGCCCGGCGCCTGGACCAGCCGCCCCTGCGTATCGAACACAAACAGTTTATGGGTCGGGATGTAGATGCGGATCGGCGCATCGACGTCGTATTCGTGGACACCCGGCAAGTGCAGTACCAGCAGGAAATGCTCGTTGCGCACGTGAAGAAAGGTTTCCGAGCCGCTGATTTCCGCGACTTCGACGGTCACCGCCAACTCGAGGTCATCGTCGTTGCTCGGCACCAGCGAGATATGGCTGGGTCGCACGCCGAAACGGAACTCGCCCTCACCCACCGGGCGCAGATCGACGTTCAGCGGGAAATGCACGAAGTTGGCGAAACTCACTTCGTTGCCGGCAATGCGCCCCGGCATCAGGTTGATCGGCGGCTCGGAGAACAGCTCCGCCGCCAGCACCGTCTGCGGCTGGTGATAGACCGAGGCGGACTGGCCGCTCTGGATCACCCGGCCTTCGTGAACAATGGTGGTGGTGCCGCCCAGGGCCAGGGCCTCGTTGGGTTCGGTGGTGGCATAGATCGCGATGGTGTGGCGCGCCTTGAACAGCTCGCGCATTTCCTGGCGCAGTTCTTCGCGCAACTTGTAGTCGAGGTTCACCAAGGGCTCGTCGAACAGGATCAGTTCGGCATCCTTGACCAGCGCCCGGGCCATGGCCGTGCGTTGTTGCTGACCGCCGGAAAGCTCCAGCGGATAGCGCTTGAGAAACTTCTCGATGCGCAGCATTTTCGCGGTTTCCAGCACCTTGCTCTGGATAACTTCGCTGGATACACCGGCCTGACGCAGGGGCGAGGCGATGTTGTCGAACACCGTCATGGTCGGGTAGTTGATGAACTGCTGATAGACCATCGACACATTGCGCAAGCGCACGGGGCGTTGGGTGACGTCGACGCCATTCATCAGGATGCGGCCGCTGTCGGGCTTGTCCAGACCGGCCATCAGGCGCATCAGGCTGGTCTTGCCGGACAAGGTGCGCCCCAGCAAAACGTTGAAGGAACCGGGTTCAAAACTCAGGTTGGCATCGTCGATCCAGGTCTGGCCCTCGACGGTGCGGCTGACGTGCTCCAGGGTTAATGACATGGCTCGGCCTTTTTTATTTTTGGAATCAAGCGACCGGAGCTGTAAAGCGACATTTGTGCCAGAAATTGCAAACGATTGATTCAGTTTGAAATTCCTGAGAATGACTACGGAGTCACGTTCGTTGCTGAACACAAATGAACAACCGGAAATGAACAACTGAACAGTTCACCCATTGACAGTGAACAATAGTGAACAACACTCTACGGACAGTTAATGGTCCCTGTAGCAGCTGGCGCAGCCTGCGTTCGGCGGCGCAGCCGTCGTAGAACCTGTATTCGCGGTCATCCTGACCACCGCGCTGCCTGATTTCACGACGGCTGCGCCGCCGAACGCAGGCTGCGCCAGCTGCTACAGGGATCGTGTGTACCCATAACAAAAACAATAAAAGCCTGTTCAGAGATCGACTGCCATGGCCGCACCCGCATCGCCGTTGTCCCACGACGCCATCATCCAGGACTCCTGGTCCCGCTGCCGCGCGTTCGGCCTCAGTCATCAGAGCACGCCGGCATTCGACCAATTGCCGGCCGCGGGCATCGCGCAACTGCTGGAGAGCCAGCATTCACTGGTGCAAACCACCCATCAGGAAGTGCTGCCCTACTACGAGAACATCCTGAGCAATTCCAATTGCCTGATCATGCTCGCCGACCATCACGGCCAGGTGCTCACGTCCTGGGGCACCCAGCGCTTTATCGAACCTAAACTGGCCCGGGGTTTCAGCGCCGGCGCCAGCTGGATGGAACGCTGCACCGGCACCAACGCCATCGGCACCGCCCTGGCCTGCGAACAAGCGGTGCACATCGAGCACGACGAACATTTCCTCAAGGCCAACCGCTTCATGACCGGTTCCGCCGCGCCGATTTTCGATGCCGAACGCAAGGTGATCGCGGTGCTGGACGTTTCCAGTGACAGCTACCTGCCGCCCTCCCACACCCTGGGCATGGTCAAGATGATGAGCCAGACCGTGGAAAACCGGCTGATCCTCAACCTGTTCCATGGCCAGCATTTCCAGCTGACGTTCAATACCGGGCTGAACAACCTGGACAGCCAATGGGCCGGCTTGCTGATATTCGACGAGACCGGCCAGGTGCTGTCGGCCAATCGCCGGGCCGACAATCTGCTGGGCATCAACCTGTCGCGGGTCAGTGTCGAAAGCCTGTTCAAGGTCTCGCTGCTGGAGCTGCTGAACCAGCCCGAAGGCCTGCCCTTCGCCTTGCAAACCTCGGGACGCAATCGCTTCCAGTGCCTGTTGAAGCGGCCGAAACAGGCATCAATTCAACCCCGAGTATTCGCCGAGCCGGTTGTAGCCGCACCCGCGGCCATCAGCCTCAACACCCTGCATTTCGGCGACAGTCGCGTGGAAAAAGCCGTGCGTCAGGCCGAGCGCTTGCTGGAAAAAGACATTCCATTGCTGATCCATGGGGAAACCGGGGTCGGCAAGGAAGTGTTCGTCAAAGCCCTGCATCAGGCCAGCTCGCGTAGCAAACAAGCGCTCATCGCCGTCAACTGTGCGGCGATTCCCGCCGAACTGGTGGAGTCCGAACTGTTCGGTTATGAGAAAGGCGCGTTCACTGGCGCCAACCAGAAAGGCAGCATCGGGCTGATCCGCAAGGCTGACAAAGGCACGCTGTTCCTCGATGAAATCGGCGACATGCCACTGCCAACACAGGCTCGCCTGCTGCGGGTGCTGCAGGAACGTTGCGTTCAGCCGGTGGGCAGCAGCGAGTTGTTCCCTGTTGACCTGCGCATCATTTCAGCGACCAACCGCTCGCTACGGGAACAAGTACAACTGGGGCGGTTTCGTGAAGACCTGTATTACCGCATCGGCGGCCTGACCCTGGAGTTGCCGCCCCTGCGCGAACGCAGCGATAAGGATGCACTGTTCAAACGCCTGTGGGAGCAGCACCGCGAACCGGCGCAATGGGCCGGTTTAAGCCAGGAAGTGATGGCGTTATTCGGCCGCCACCCGTGGCCGGGCAACCTGCGCCAGGTCAGCAGCGTGATTCAGGTGGCCCTGGCCATGGCCGAGGAACAGCCGGTGCGACCTGAGCATTTGCCGGATGATTTTTTTGTCGATCTGGAGATGGAGCCGGTGGAGACGCCGGAACCATTGGCCGTTGACCTCAATGATGTCGAGGACTTGAACCGGCAGTTGCAGGCAGTCGGGGGGAATATTTCGTATCTGGCCCGGCGGTTGGGGGTTAGTCGCAATACCCTGTACAAGCGGTTGCGTCAACCGAGCGATTAACTTCATCCCTGTAGCAGCTGCCGAAGGCTGCGTTCGGCCGCGCAGCGGTCGCAAGATCTTTCATGCGGTGTATCAGACTAAACGAAGTTGTCCGATTGGCGAGGGCTGCGCCCTCGAACGCAGCCTTCGGCAGCTGCTACGAAAATCAAACGTACCCTGATCAAACAAAAACCCGCACAAGGCGTAATGCCGATCAGTTAAGCCACAACGCAATCTGTAGCAGCTGGCGTAGCCTGCGTCCGGCTGCGCAGCAGTCGTAAAATCAGCGTTCGCGGTACCTCAGAGAGATCGTGCAAGCCGGATTTACGACTGCTGCGCAGCCGGACGCAGCCTTCGGCAGCTGCTACGAAAATCAAACGTACCCTGATCAAACAAAAACCCGCACAAGGCGGGTTTTGTTTTACAGCAGATCAGGCAATCAGTCAGCCAGACGCCAGGTCGTGCCACCCTTGCCGTCTTCCAGCACCACGCCCATGGCCGTGAGCTGGTCGCGGATACGGTCGGATTCGGCCCAGTCCTTGCCGGCACGTGCCGCCAGGCGCGCTGCGATCAACGCCTCGACTTCGGCAGCATCCACACGCCCTTCGGCGCCGGCCTGCAAGAAGTCATCGGCTTCGAGCTGCAACACACCCAGCACGCTGGCCAGTTCCTTGAGGCGCGCCGCCAGACCGGCCGCAGCGTTGAGATCGCTCTCACGCAAACGGTTGATCTCGCGGACCATCTCGAACAGCACCGCGCAGGCTTCCGGCGTACCGAAATCGTCGTTCATCACCGTGGTGAAACGCTCGACGAAGGCTTCGCCGCCAGCAGGTGCAACATTCGGCAGGCCTTTCAACGCGTGGTAGAAACGCTCCAGGGCGCCCTTGGCGTCCTTGAGGTTGTCTTCCGAGTAGTTGATGGCGCTGCGGTAGTGGCTCGACACCAGCAGGTAACGCACGACCTCCGGGTGGTACTTGTCGAGCACGTCGCGAATGGTGAAGAAGTTGTTCAAGGACTTGGACATCTTCTCGCCATTGATGCGAATCATGCCGCAATGCATCCACGCGTTGGCGTAGGTCTTGCCGGTGGCCGCTTCGCTCTGGGCGATTTCGTTTTCATGGTGCGGGAACTCCAGGTCGCTGCCGCCGCCATGAATGTCGAAGGTTTCGCCCAGGCAGCAGGTCGACATCACCGAGCACTCGATGTGCCAGCCCGGACGCCCGGCGCCCCATGGCGATTCCCAGCTCGGCTCGCCCGGCTTGGCGGCTTTCCACAGCACGAAGTCCAGCGGGTCCTGTTTCGACTCGTCGACTTCGATCCGTGCGCCGATGCGCAGGTCTTCGATCTTCTTGCGCGACAGCTTGCCGTAGCCCATGAATTTGGCGACGCGGTAGTACACGTCGCCATTGCCCGGTGCGTAGGCGTAGCCCTTGTCGATCAAGGTCTGGATCATGCTCTGCATGCCAGCGATATGATCGGTGGCCCGCGGTTCCATGTCCGGCTTGAGGATATTGAGGCGCGCCTCGTCCTCGTGCATCGCGGTGATCATGCGTTCGGTCAACACGTCGAACGGCTCTCCGTTCTCCTTGGCCCGATTGATGATCTTGTCTTCAATATCGGTGATGTTGCGCACATACGTCAGGTTATAACCGCTGAAACGCAACCAGCGGGTCACCAGGTCGAACGCGACCATGCTGCGGCCGTGGCCAATGTGGCAGTAGTCGTACACGGTCATCCCGCAGACGTACATGCGCACATTGTTGCCATCGAGCGGCTTGAAGACTTCTTTGCTCTTGGTGAGCGTGTTGTAGATCGTAAGCACTTTAAGTTCCTTGAATCACTGGCCCCACGAATCACGCAAGGTCACGGTACGGTTGAACACCGGAGCGCCCGGTTTCGAGTCCTTGATATCCGCGACGAAGTAACCTTCGCGCTCGAACTGGAAACGGTCTTCCGGCTGTGCATTGCCCAGCGAAGGCTCGGCACGACAACCAGTGAGAACTTGCAGCGAGTCAGGGTTGATGTTGTCCAGGAAACTGGCGCTGTCTTCGGCCTTCTCAGGGTTGGCCGAACGGAACAGACGATCGTACAGACGCACTTCGCACTCGACGCTGGCAGCGGCCGGCACCCAGTGGATCACGCCTTTGACCTTGCGGCCTTCAGGGTTCTTGCCCAGGGTGTCCGGATCGTAGGAGCAACGCAGTTCGACGATGTTGCCATCGGCGTCCTTGATCGCTTCGTCGGCACGGATCACGTAGCTGCCACGCAGGCGCACTTCACCGGCCGGCTCCAGGCGCTTGTAGCCCTTCGGCGGCTCTTCCATGAAGTCTTCACGGTCGATATAGATTTCCCGGGCGAACGGCAGTGCGCGCACGCCCATGTCTTCTTTCGGGTGGCACGGCAGTTCGAGGTTCTCGACCTGGCCTTCCGGGTAGTTGGTGATCACGACTTTCAGCGGACGCAGTACGCACATGGCGCGCGGGGCGCTGTGGTCGAGGTCGTCACGGATGCTGAATTCGAGCATGCCGAAGTCCACCACGCCGTCGGAACGGTTGGTGCCGATCATTTCGCAGAAGTTGCGGATCGATTTTGGCGTGTAGCCACGGCGGCGGAAACCCGACAGCGTGGACATGCGCGGGTCGTCCCAGCCGTTGACGTGACCTTCATCCACAAGCTGCTTGAGCTTGCGCTTGCTGGTGATGGTGTAGTTCAGGTTCAGGCGGCTGAACTCGTACTGGCGCGGGGTGGCCGGCACCGACAAGTGCTCGAGGAACCATTCGTACAGCGGACGGTGGCTTTCGAACTCCAGGGTGCAGATCGAATGGGTGATGCCTTCGATGGCGTCCGACTGACCGTGGGTGAAGTCGTAGTTCGGGTAGATGCACCACTTGTCACCGGTCTGGTGGTGGTGAGCATGGCGAATGCGATACATGATCGGGTCGCGCAGGTTCATGTTCGGCGAGGCCATGTCAATCTTGGCCCGCAGCACCCGTGCGCCGTCCTTGAACTCGCCGGCCTTCATGCGGGCGAACAGGTCCAGGTTTTCTTCAACCGAACGGTCGCGGAACGGGCTGTTCTTGCCCGGCTCGGTCAGGCTGCCACGGTATTCCCTGGCTTGCTCCGGGGTCAGGTCATCGACGTAGGCATTGCCGGATTTGATCAACTCCACCGCCCAGTCATGCAACTGGTCGAAATACTGCGAGGCGTAGCGCACTTCACCGGACCACTCGAAGCCCAGCCATTTGACGTCGCTTTCGATCGCGTCGATGTATTCCTGGTCTTCCTTGGCCGGGTTGGTGTCGTCGAAACGCAGGTGCGTGACGCCGCCGAACTCCTGGGCCAGGCCGAAGTTCACGCAGATCGACTTGGCGTGGCCGATGTGCAGGTAGCCGTTGGGTTCAGGCGGGAAACGGGTGACGATCTGCGTGTGCTTGCCCGAGTCCAGGTCTGCCTGGATGATCGGCCGCAGGAAGTTGACCGGCACGGCAGGGCCGGTCTTGGCATTCGAGGTAGGGTCGACAGTGGGCTTGCTCATAGGATCCTTGAACGTACAAGTGCGTGGCCGTAATGAAGGCCGGACAAAACAAAGGCGCTATCATAGCCGATGCCGTCAAGTACCTGACAGAGCGCACTCTGTAAACCGTCGCATTTAATGGGCCGTAAATGAAAAAACAGCCTCGAAATTCGCGTCTGGCACGCTAAACTGCGCACCTTGGCCAAAAAGGCTGAACCGGTGGCGGGACATGCTGTTCCAACACCACGAATTCCTTCAATGAGTAACGATCATGACCCAAGTCAAACTGACTACCAACTTCGGCGACATCGTCCTCGAACTGAACGCCGACAAAGCCCCGATCACCGTGGCCAACTTCGTCGAGTACGTTAAAGCCGGTCACTACGAAAACACCGTTTTCCACCGTGTCATCGGTAACTTCATGATCCAGGGCGGCGGTTTCGAGCCAGGCATGAAAGAAAAGAAAGACAAGCGTCCAAGCATCCAGAACGAAGCCGACAACGGTCTTTCCAACGACAAGTACACTGTCGCCATGGCCCGCACCATGGAGCCGCATTCGGCTTCCGCACAGTTCTTCATCAACGTGGCGGACAACAGCTTCCTGAACCACAGCGGCAAGAACGTTCAGGGCTGGGGCTACGCGGTATTCGGTAAAGTGACCGCCGGCACCGACGTTGTCGACAAGATCAAAGGCGTGGCCACCACGTCCAAGTCCGGCCACCAGGACGTACCGGCAGACGACGTGATCATCGAGAAAGCCGAGATCATTGAGTGATATTGCTGATTTCAGACTTACATCTGATCGATGCGCGCCCGGACATTACCCGGGCGTTTCTGGATTTGCTCGCCGGACGCGCCCGCTCGGCGAGTGCGTTGTACATTCTGGGCGACTTCTTCGAGGTGTGGATTGGCGACGACGCCATGACCCCCTTCCAGCGCTCCATCTGCCAGGCCCTGCGCGACCTCAGCGACAGCGGCACGGCCATTTTCCTGATGCACGGCAATCGCGACTTCCTGCTCGGCAAGGCCTTCTGCAAAGCAGCCGGCTGCACCTTGTTGAAGGATCCGAGCGTCGTGCAGTTCAACGGCGAGCCGGTGCTGCTGATGCACGGCGACAGCCTCTGCACCCGCGACGAAGCCTATATGAAGCTGCGTCGCTACCTGCGCAACCCGATCACCCTGTTCATCCTGCGGCACCTGCCCCTGCGCACCCGGCACAAGCTGGCGCGCAAGCTGCGCAGTGAAAGCCGCGCGCAAACGCGGATGAAGGCCAACGACATCGTCGATGTCACGCCCGAAGAAATTCCGCGGATCATGCAGGAATACGGCGTGAAGACCTTGATCCACGGGCATACCCACCGTCCCGCGATTCACAAGTTGCAGCTTGGCGAGCAAGCGGCCAGGCGCATTGTGCTGGGGGATTGGGATCGTCAAGGCTGGGCGTTGCAGGTGGATGAGCAGGGGTTTGCGCTGGCGCCCTTTGATTTCACTCCGCCACCGCAACTGGCAGCCCCCGCCAACTGAAGGCTGTAGGAGATCCCTGTGGGAGCGGGCTTGCTCGCGAAGACGGTGTGTCAGTCGACATCTGTATTGACTGATCCACCGCTTTCGCGAGCAAGCCCGCTCCCACATTGGTGCTGCGGTGCTTAGTGGCTTGCAGACGCCGCAGGCCCCGCCTTGGCGGTAAACGGCGGCCTGGCCAGCCACACAATCAGGATCAGCCCCATGAACATCCAGCCCAGCAAGGTGAAGTAATCCACCGTGGACATGATGTACGCCTGGCTGATCACCATCTGATCCAGTTGCGTGTAAGCCTGAGCCCCTGCCCCGCCCAGATGGGTAATCGCCTCGCGAGTCGCCGGATCGAACGGCGTAATGCTTTCAGTCAGGTACGCGTGATGCTGATCCGCCCGGCGAATCCAGATCCAGGTGGTCAACGACGCCGCAAAACTGCCGCCCAGGGTCCGCAAGAATGTCGCCAGCCCCGAACCGTCGGCAATCTGGCTCGGCGGCAGGTCCGAGAGCAGGATGGTCAGGGTCGGCATGAAGAACAGCGCCACGCCGATCCCCATGAACAGCTGCACCATGGCGATGTGCTGGAAGTCCACCTCATTGGTGAAGCCTGCGCGCATGAAACAGCTCAGGCCGATGGCCAGGAACGCCCCGCCCGCCAGCAGGCGCATGTCGAATTTCGGTGCGTATTTGCCGACAAACGGCGCCAGCAGCACCGGCAGGATCCCCAGCGGGGCCACGGCAAAACCGGCCCAGGTCGCGGTGTAGCCCAGCCGCGTTTGCAGCCACTGCGGCAGGATCAGATTGATCCCGAAGAACCCGGCATAACCCAGGATCAGCACGATGGTGCCGTAGCGGAAGTTGCGATGGGCAAACAGCCGCAGGTTGACCACCGGGTGTTCGTCGGTCATTTCCCAGATCACGAAGAACGCCAGGGCCACCACCGAAATCACCGAGCCGATCACGATGAAGCCGGATTCGAACCAGTCGGCATCGTTGCCCTTGTCGAGCACGATCTGCAATGCCCCGACGCCGATGATCAGCGCGATCAAGCCGACGTAATCCATCGGTTGGCGGCTGGTGACCACCGGGCGCTTTTTCATCTGTTGGGTCACCACCCAGGCCGCGAACAGGCCGATCGGCACGTTGATGAAGAAAATCCACGGCCAGCTGTAGCTGTCGGTGATCCAGCCGCCGAGGATCGGCCCGGCAATCGGCGCGACCACCGTGACCATCGCCAACAGTGCCAGCGCCAGCCCCCGTTTCGCCGGGGGGTAAACCGCAATCAGCAGGGTCTGGGTCATCGGATACAGCGGCCCGGCCACTACCCCTTGCAGCACCCTGAAGCCCACCAGCTCGGGCATCGAGGTGGAAATCCCGCACAAGAACGAAGCCAGCACGAACAGCAGCGTCGCCCAGACAAACAGCTTCACCTCGCCAAAACGCCGACTGAGCCAACCGGTCAGGGGCAAGGCGATGGCGTTGCTCACGGCAAACGAGGTAATGACCCAGGTGCCCTGCTCCGAGCTCACGCCCAGGTTGCCGGAGATCGTCGGCAGCGCCACGTTGGCGATGGTGGTGTCGAGCACTTGCATGAAGGTCGCCAGCGACAGGCCGATGGTGCTGAGCAGCAGGCTGGGCGGTGTGAAAGACGCGTTATTGCTCATCGCGAATCCTTTGAAACAGGTCTGGCGCTGCGCCGGTTACAGACGCAGCTATCCCTGTGGGAACGGGCTTGCCCGCGAAGAGGTCGGCACATTCAACATGGATGTCGCCTGACGCTCCGCCTTCGCGAGCAAGCCCGCTCCCACAGGGTCGATGTAATGGCCTTTCAGCGTTGCGCGGTTTTGCTGATCGCGGCGCTGTTGTCGTGGATCAACTGGGTGATCATCGCGTCGGCCTCGGCCAACTGACGGTCGTAGACGTTGGTGCTGAACGAAGCCTTCTGCGGCGGCTGTTGCGCCAGCACCGGCCCGCTCTGGTCGTGCAGGTCCACATCGACCATGGTCGACAGGCCGACCCGCAGCGGATGTTTGGCCAGTTCCTGGGCGTTGACGTGAACTCGCACCGGCACGCGCTGCACGATCTTGATCCAGTTGCCGGTGGCGTTCTGCGCCGGCAGCAGGGCAAAGGCGCTGCCGGTGCCGGCGCCGAGGCTGTCGATGGTGCCGCTGTATTTGACGCTGCTGCCGTACAGGTCGGTTTCGATCTCCACCGGTTGGCCAATGCGCATGTCACGCAGCTGGGTTTCCTTGAAGTTGGCGTCGATCCACAGCTGATCCAACGGAATTACCGCCATCAGCGCGGTACCCGGTTGTACCCGTTGGCCCAGTTGCACCGAACGCTTGGCCACGTAACCGGTGACCGGTGCAATCAGGACGCTGCGTGAGTTGTTCAGGTAGGCCTGACGCAGTTGCGCGGCGGCGGCCATCACGTCCGGGTGCGAAGAAACCACGGTGTCATCCACCAGCGCGCTGGTGGTCTTGAGCTTTTGTTCGGCATTGGCCAGGGCGTTTTGCGCCGAGGTCAGGTCGTCGCGGGCGTGGGACAGCTCTTCCTGGGAAATCGCCCCGCCGGCGGCGAGGTTCTTGCGCCGGCTGAAGTTGTCCTGGGCCTTTTGCACTTCGGCTTTCTGCGCATTGACCTGGGCCTTCATGCCATCCACATCGCTGTACAGGCCGCGCACCTGACGCACGGTACGGGCCAGATTGGCCTGGGCATTTTGCAGACCGATTTCGGCGTCGTTCGGATCAAAGTTCACCAGCACCTGGCCTTCATGCACCAGATCGCCATCGTCGGCGCCGATGCTGACCACGGTTCCCGTGACCAGCGGGGTGATTTCCACCACGTTGCCGTTCACATAGGCGTCGTCGGTGCTTTCGCTCCAGCGCCCGTAGAACTCGTGGTAGGCCCAGACGCCCGCGCCGCTCAGCACGACGACGGCGGCCAGGACCAGCAACATGAACTTGCGCTTGCCCGAATTGGGGTTGCCCTGTGTGTTTTCAGGAGGTTGGGTTGTATCGGCAGTGGCCATGACAAGTACCTTGAATTAGTGGGTCAGCGTGGCTGGCGTGGCGTTGGCCGAGGCGATGGCCTCAGGCTGGAAACCGCCGCCCAGCGCCTGCATCAGCTGGATCGACAGGTCGATCTGCTCGGCATTCAGGTTGGCCAGCTGACGCTGGGCCTGGAGCAATTGCTGCTCGATGCTGAGCACGTCCAGGTAGTTGCCGATGCCGGAACCGTAACGCTGGACCACGGTGTTGTAGGAATCCTGGGCGATGTCGGTGGCATGCTGCTGGGCAGCGATCTGCCGGCCGATATCGCGCAGCTGGTTAATGCTGTCACTGACATCCCCCAGCGCCTTCACCAGGCTTTTGTTGTATTGCGCCACGGCGAGGTCGTAATCGGCGTCGCGGGAATCGAGGTCGGCGCGCAAGCGGCCACCGTCGAAAATCGGCACAGAAATCGTCGGTGCAATGTTGAAGAAGCGGCTGGCCGATCCAAACATCGCATCGCCCAACAAGGATTCGGCACCGGCAGCGGCGCTGAGGTTCAGGTTGGGATAGAACCGGGTCTTGCCGGCATCGATGCTTTTGCTCGCCGCCTCGACCCGCCAGCGCGCGGCCACCAGGTCCGGGCGACGCCCGAGCAACTCGGCCGGCAGCACCGAAGGTAGCGCTACCGCACTTGGTTGAAGAATGTTGGGGCGGGCAATTTCATTGCCCCGGTCCGGGCCTTTGCCGAGCAGCACCGCGAGAGCGATTTTCGCGCTGTTCAAGCGTTTTTCGGCGTCGATCAGGTTGGCCTGGGAAGTGGCTTCCAGGCTTTCGGTCTGCTGGAACTGGTACTGACTGTCGATCCCGGCCGTCAGGCGCCGCTGGCTCAGGTCGAGCATTTGCCGGGTGCGCTTGAGGTCTTCGTTGGACAGGTCGTAGACGATGTGTGCCTGGCCAAGGTCGCTATAGGCCCGGGCGACATCGGCGGCCAGGGTCAGTTGCGCGGCCTGCTGGTCGACTTCGGCGGCGCGGGCCTGGCCGAGGGCCGCTTCCCAGGCATCGCGCTGACCGCCCCACAGGTCGAAGTTGTAATTGAAACCGGTGCTGATGTTACGCACGGTGGCATACGTGTCGCCCTGCCCGCGCGGGTCCTGGTCCCGGGCCAGGCGCGAGCGGCTGACACCGGCGCTGGCATCCAGGGTCGGCATCCGCTCGGCGTCGGCTGCGGAAGCGGCAGCGCTGGCCTGATGGGCACGGGCGTCGGCGATCTGCATGTCCGGGCTGTCGCGCAGGGCCTCGCGGATCAGGCCGTCGAGTTGCGGGTCGCCGAGGCTTTTCCACCAGTCGCTTTTCGGCCAGGCGGCGGGCGACAAGGTCACGCCGCCGAGGGATTGCCCGGCCTTGAGGGTCTTGGCGTCGAGGTTGACGCCTTCGGTTTTCAGGCCGCTGTAACTGGCGCAACCGGCGACGCTCATGGCCAACAGCACCAGGCTCAGGCCGGTACGCAAGGGGTTACTGCTCATTTGTCACCTACCCGCAGCAGGGTGATCGCGTCACCGGCTGCCACCAAAATTTTCTTCAGGATCAACTCCAGGGTTTTCAGCTCCTCCGCAGTGATGGCACCGGCCAGTTCATTCATGGCTTCGGCGCCGATGTGCGGCAGGCGGTCGGCGAGCTTCTGCCCTTCTTCCGTAAGCACAAGCTGCACCTGACGGCGATCCGCCTCGGAGCGTTGGCGAGCGAGGAAACCTTTCTGTTCCAGACGATCGAGCATGCGCGTCATCGAGCCGCTGTCCAGGGACAGGTGGCGGCACAACTCGCCCGGCGAATCGATGCCGAACTGGGCAATGATGATCAACACCTTGAACTGCGCGGCGGTGATGCCGTGGGGTTCCATGTGGGTGTCGATGATCCGGTCCTTGAGCAGCGCGGCACGTCCGAGCAGCAGGCCAAGATGGCAATTGTGGAAATCGTCTGGAGAGAAATGTTTCATCTGACCACCAATTAGCTGCCTAGGCAGTGAATGTATGTCGAGATGTTACTGCCTAGGCAGCGAATGTCAACGCAATAGTTAGCATGCTTGGTAAATAGTTGATAAATGGTTTCGGATTTTGTGCTGGCCACACGGACGCCTTCGCGAGCAAGCCCGCTCCCACAGGGATCACGCTGAACCTGTGGGAGCGGGCTTGCTCGCGAATGGGGCGACTCGGTCTTTTGCAGGAAATGCGGGCCTAGAAATCCCGCTTGTAGAAGATGTCCAGCGAACTGGCCACGCCGCCGGCGGCTTCGAGGTAGACCTTTTTGCTCAGCTTGTAGCGCAGGGCAATGGTGTTGGCCGGCTCGAACACGCCAACGCCATAGCGCAGGCTGAGCTTCTCGGAAATATTACCGCTGGCCACCACACTGGTGGCGTCGCCACTGCCTTGTGTGTCGAGCTGGAAGTCCTGGATGCCCAGGTTCTTGGCGATGCCGCTGGTCACACCGGAACTGCCCATCAAGCCCAACCCGAGGGCCGCCTGGGCGAGCATGTTGTTGTCTTCGCCATTGCTGCTCAGCGGACGCCCGAGCACCAGATAGGACAGGGCCTGCTCCTGGCTCATTGCCGGTTCTGAAAAGATTTGCGTGGTCGGTTGTTCGGCGCTGCCACTCAAACGAATGCCGGCGATGATGTCGTCGGTCTTGCGAATGGCTTCGATGTCCAGGTACGGCTGATCGATGGGCCCGGCAAACAGCAAACGTGCCCGGCGCACCGAAAGCCGCTGGCCGTAAGCACGGTAACGCCCGTCGTTGAGCCACAGCTCGCCACGGGTGTCCATGTTGTCGCCGATGTGCACATGCCCCTGCACATTGGCGGTCAGGCCAAACCCGGCAAAGCTCAGCTTGTCCTCGCCGACCAGCACCTCAATGTCCATCTTCATCGCCAGCGGTGGCTTGCCCTCCTCGGTCTGCTGACCGACGATCACCGTGTCATCGGAGACCTTGACCGTCGACGGCGGCAATTCGCGAATGGTGATTTCGCCCCTGGGCACCAGCACTTTACCGGCGATGGCCAGCTCATCGCCCTTCATTGAAATTTTCAGGTCCGGTGCGACTTCAAGCTTGGCGTAAGGCTCGACGGTGACCGGCAATTGCGAGCCTTTGAGTACCAGATCCACCACTAGCGCCTGACCCCAGGCAATGTTGCCGTTCAGACTGCCCTGCCCGGCCTTGCCGCTGTTCCAGCCACCGTTCAATTGCACGCTTTCACCGGCGATGAGTGCTTGAACGTGCAGGTTTTTCAGCTCCATCGGCAATTCAGGCCCGGAGATCTGACCGTCGCTGAGTTGCAGGCTGCCGTTGACCTGCGGCGCCAGCAGCCCGCCGGAAATCGTGCCGCTGCCGTTCAAGCGCCCGGTCAGCTTCTCGACCATCGGCACGAACGGTCGCGCCACCGACAGGTCCAGCCCGCTCAAGCGGAACGAGCCGCTCAACGGTTTGTTCTTTGGCAACGGATTGAGCTGCGCCTGCACCATCAGCTCGCCGAGTTTGCCGCCGACGAAATTGAGTTCGGTGTCGATACGTTTGGGCGTGAGTTTGCTGGTGAGCTTCAGGGTCTGGTACGGGAAGTCCAGCCACTGGTCCTTGTCCTTGATGCGCAACGTGCCGCCGCCGGCATCGACGCTGACCTGGCCGTTCGGGCCACTGGCCGGCAGGTCCAGTTGCAGGTCGGCGTTGAGCCGGCCCTGCCAGGCGAAATCCTTCGGCAACCATTGCGCGAGGCTGTCGATCGGGAATTGCTTGAGGTGATAACGCAGCTTCGGCTCGGGCATCAGGCGCGAGTCTTCACCGCACAGGCTGGCCTGGCCGGATGCCCAGCAATGGGCGCCAAAGTTGATTTTGCCGTCCGCCAGGCGTTCGAGTTTCGCCGGCCCTTGCAGCTTCCAGTCCTGGCCACCGGCCTGGATATCACCGCTGGCCAGGCGCCCGCGCCAATTGCCTTTATCCAGCGCACCGTCCAGACCCAGCGCCAGTTTCAGCTTCGGCCCTTGCAGATCGAGGCTCAGCTTCTGGTTCTTGATGTCGCCCTGGCCGCTGGCGGTCAGGGTTCCCAGCGAGGTGTCACCGGCCTGGATGCCGCTGCCCTTGAGGTCGATTTTCGCCCGTTGGGCACTGTCGAGCATGGCGTCCAGGTTCAGGCTTTGCAGGCGATTGTCCTGGAAAACCAATTGCGAGCCTTGCAGGTCCAGCTTGCCTTGGGGCGCCTTGAGCGTGCCGGCGACATCCACGCGGCCATTGAGCTGGCCGCGCAGCTCTGGCCAGAGCTGGGCCAGGCGCGGCAGCTTGAGATCGATCTGGCCGGCGAGTTTCTGTTGCAGGTTGCCTTTGCCGCTGATGCTGTTATCGCCGAGGCGAACTTGCAGGGCATTGAGGTTCCATTGCTCGCCACGGCCATCGGCCTTGGCCTGGATTACCGCCGGTTGGCCGCGCAGTTTGCCCTTGAGGTCCAGGTCGGCATTGAGGCTGAGCACTTCATTTTTCATCTCGCCCGTGCTGCGTAACGGCCCGGCCAGTGTGCCCGGCAGCTCCGCGACCCAGTACGCCGGGTTGATCGCCGACAGGTCCAGCGCGGTGTCCCAGGCGATGCCATCGGCGAATTGCAGGTTCAGGTGCCCTTCGGCTTTGCCCTGCCCGGCCTGGAGTTGAATCTGTTGCAGGTAGATTTTCGTCAGGTCGCCGGCGAACGGGCTGGCCAGGGTGAAGGCGCCGGCCGGACCATCCGCCGCCGCGTCAAAATGACCGAGGTACTTGCCGTCGGTGTAAGAGACTTCGCCGGTGAACGTGCGAAGCGCTACTTGCGGTTCGTCGATGAGCGGATAGAGCCTGTGCCACGGGAAGTCCAGCCAGTCGATCTTCGCCTCGGCGCTCAGGCCCTTGCTCCAATCCAGCTGTCCGGTGAGCTTGAGGCTCTGCTTGTCGTTGGCGGTCAGGTCCAGCGCGGCGATCTGCGCGCCCTTGGCGTCGACCTTGCCTTGCAGCATCAGGGCGACTGGCCCTTGCTCGGCGGGCAGCGTGGCTTTGCCGAGCAGCGCGTAGCCGTTCTTCAGGTCCCCTGCCCCCGTGAGCTCAAGCTGATTGAGTTGCAGGGTGTCCGGCAGATCGGTACCGGGCTTGAAGCCATCGGCGGTGATCCGCACCTTGGCCGGCAGGTTTTCCACCAGCGGTTGCAGTTCGCCGGTCAGCTGCCCGTTGAGGTAACCGCTGCCGTCGGCTTTCAGGTTCAGGGTCTTGAGCAGGTCGCCGTCGACTTTCAGCGACAGCGCCAAAGGTTCAGGCGTCGACAACAGGGTCAACTTGCCGGAGGCGCTGAGGGGCCAGTTGCCGGAGGGTTGCAGCAGACCGGACAGGTTCAGGCTCAGGTCATCGCGCTGCAACGACACCGCGTCGATCTTCAAACCGGCCGTCGTCCAGTGCGCCGCCAGTTGCAAGCCCTTGAGCTCTTCGCTGCCGTTGAACAACAGGCTGCCGACCTTGATCTCTCCCAGTTCGATGGCCAATGGCAACTTGAGCTCCGGGAGCGTGATCGGGCCGCTGTCTGGCTCTTCAGCACCCGGCGGGAACGTCAGGCTGACCTGATCGGCCTGCAATTGCTCGATGCACAGGGTCATGCGGGTCAGGCACAACGGCGACCAGGCGAAAATCACCTTGCTCAGCTCAACCCGATTGCTGTCCTGCTGCCACAGCACCCGGTCGGCACTCCACTGCCCGCCCAACCGGCCCTGGAAGTTTTCCAGGGTCAAGCCCGGCACGAAACCCAATGCCCAGCGGCTGCCCGTCGCCGTACCCAGCACCGTGGCCAGCGTCAGGACAACCAGCATCAACAGTGCGGCTATCGTCAGCAGCGTTACTTTCAAACCACGCTTCACAGCTCAGGCCCCATGGAAAAGTGCAGTCGAATACCGCCATCGTCGTCCAGCGCATGGGCCAGGTCGAGGCGGATCGGCCCCACCGGCGAGACCCAGCGCACGCCGATACCGACTCCGGTCTTGAGACTCGGCAGCTCGAGGGTGTTGAAGGCGTTTCCCTGATCGACAAAGGTCGCGATTCGCCATTTTTCGGCGACCGAATACTGATACTCCGCGCTGGCGGCCACCATGTAGCGGCCACCGATGCGGTCGCCGTCGGAGTTTTCCGGGGACAGGCTCTGATAGTCGTAGCCACGCACGCTCTGATCGCCACCGGCGAAGAAGCGCAGCGATGGCGGTACCGATTTGAAGCCGTTGGTGGCACTGCCGCCGACCTGCACCCGCCCGAGGAAGCGGTGTTTATCGAACACTGTGGTCAGGCCTTTGACCAATGCCGTGCCGTAGAGCAGGTTGCTGTCGGAACCCAGGCCTTCCTTGGCCACCTTGGATTCGAATTGCAGGCGATAGCCGTTGTGCGGGTCGATGCGGTTGTCGCTTTTGAGGTACGAATAGCTCACACCGGGCATCAGCAAGGTACTGAGTCCCGAGTCATCGCCCAGTTGGTAATCCTCGCGCTGCCACTTCAGCGATACCACCCGTTGCCAGCCGCTGGGCAGTTTGCTGTGCCATTCGGGGCCGAGGGTCAACAGTTTGCTATGGGTGTCGGTGCCGGCGATGTCTTCATTCTGATAGCCGCCGGCAAAACGCAATTTGTCCGTCAGCGGCGGGTCCAGCGGAATGTCGTAGAACAACCCGACGTTCTGCCGAGGCGCCGAGACTTCGGCCTCCCAGCCGTAACTGTGCCCTTGCGCATTGACCCAGTGCCGGGTCCAGTTGGCCTTGGCCCGTGGGCCGACGTCGGTGGAGAACCCCAGGCCCAGGCCCATGGTCCGTGGCTTGCGGGTTTCGAGCTTGACGTCTACCGGGATCGCATTCTCTTTTGACGCCGCGGGTGCCGCGTCCACGCGCACGCCTTCGAAGTAGCCACTCGATTGCAGGTTCTGATTGAGTTCGGCAATCAGCTCCGAGTCATAGGGTGTGCCGGCCTTGAATGGCACCATGCGTTGCAGCAGCTCGTCATCGAACGGCGTATCGCCCTCGAAATTGACCTTGCCCAAGGTATAGCGCGGACCGCTTTCATAGATCAGTTCGATGTCGGCGACACCGGCACGGGGGTCGACCGACAATTTTGAACGGGTGAAACGGCCGCTGAAAAAGCCATAACGCGAAGCCTGATTCTGGATCAGGCGCTTGGCGTCCTCATAATGCCCATGGTTGAGCACGGCACCGGGCTTGAGCGCGTCGCTCTTGGGGATTCGAAAGGCCTTGAGGGAGGCTGCCGGACCGTCGACACGCACCGTGACATTGCGCAAGTGCACCGGCTCGCCGGGGTCGACCTTCAGCACCAGGCGCGGCTTTTCGCCGCCCTTCACTTCACTGTCGATGTGCGGCTGGTAATAACCCAAGGCCTGGGCGGCCTTGCGAGCCTGCTCTTCGGCGCCACGGCTGAAGCGCAGCAACGCCTCTTCATCGCGATCGCCGAGGCTGCCGATATAGCCTTCGATATTGGCCTTCAGCTCGTCATTGGACGGTTTGATCCGTACATCCAATTCACTTTGTGCCAGCGCCGTGCAGCTGGTAATCAGCATTAGCGCACCGCTGGTAATTCTTCCTGGAAACTTCATAGGCGCGGATGCTATCACGAGCTTGAGAGCGTGATAGAGCCTGACATGCCCGGAAAGTTCTCTGCTCAAGCCGTTGCTGTTTGTAACACCTGGGGATTGGGGTGAAAAAACACGTGCTCGCGAACCGGTCCTACGGCAACTTCACCGATTTCCTCGTAGCCCTGACGTTTATAGAACTCCAGATAGCGAGGGTTCCCGGTATCGAGGATCACGCCCTGTGAGTGTTCATCCACCGCGCACCAGTTGTGCACGGCTTGCAACAGTTGTTCGCCGAAATGCTGGCCCTGGAACTGCGGGTGAACCCCCAGCAACGGCAGGACGTGCACCGACTCGTTCGGCAGGCAGGCCTCCACGGCAGCGTGATATTCGAGGTAGCGACGGGTACAGCGAAACCCTGTGCTGAGCACCATGCGCAGGCGCCAGGCCCAACTTTCGGTGACGCCCAGGCGACGTTGCGGCGGTGCGATCAGGGCGATGCCGATCAAGCGGTCGTTGACCAGCAGGCCGATGGCCGGCAGGTCCTGGAGAAAGTGCTGGGTCACCAGTTCGCGCACGGTAGCGCGAACCCGCTGCTCGTAGCCGGGGCGCTCGGCTTCGAACAGATAGCCGAAGGTCGGTTCGTGTCGATAAGCCTGGTACAGCAGCGAACGCGCTTCGCGGGCATAGCCGCTGTCGAGCATGTGTATATCGGCGATGGCGGTCGAGGTTTCGGGCATGACGGTTGATCTCCCCGGCACAGCTCGGGTGGCTGCGCTCTTGTTGTTACGAGCCTGTCGGCGCTGTCACAGTTCCTTACAGATCCGCAATCAGTGTAGGCAATGAAATCGCCTTCGCGAGCAAGCCCGCTCCCACAAAAGCAAAGTCAGGCACATAACCTGTGGGAGCGGGCTTGCTCGCGAAGAGGCCATCACTGCCCACACAAGACTGACTGGCAAAAGCGAATCCCCTCACCCCACACTGGCCCGATTCCCACATGTCAGCTAGCATCGCCCTTTTGCCAGGACTGCCGACCATGAAGATCGTCTCCTTCAACATCAACGGGCTGCGCGCCCGTCCCCATCAGCTGGCGGCGCTGATCGAAAAGCACCAGCCCGATGTGATCGGCTTGCAGGAAACCAAGGTCCACGACGATCAGTTCCCACTGGCCGAGGTTCAGGCCCTGGGTTATCACGTGTATTTCCACGGGCAAAAAGGCCATTACGGCGTCGCCCTGCTCTCGCGCCAGGAGCCGCTGGCCCTGCATAAAGGTTTCGCCACCGACGAAGAAGACGCCCAGCGGCGCTTCATCTGGGGCACCTTCGCCGACGCCAATGGCGTGCCGGTGACCATCATGAACGGTTATTTCCCACAGGGTGAAAGCCGCGACCACCCGACAAAATTCCCGGCCAAGGAACGTTTTTACGGCGACTTGCAGCAATTGCTGGAAAGCCAGTTCAAGAATGACCAGCCGCTGGTGGTGATGGGTGACGTGAACATTTCCCCGGAAGACTGCGACATCGGCATCGGCCCAGACAACATGAAGCGCTGGCTGAAGACCGGCAAATGCAGCTTCCTGCCGGAAGAGCGCGAGTGGATGGCCCGCCTGAAGAACTGGGGCCTGGTGGACAGTTTCCGTCACCTGAACCCGGACGTGACCGACACCTTCAGCTGGTTCGACTACCGTAGCCGTGGCTTCGAAGACGAACCCAAGCGTGGCCTGCGCATCGACCTGATTCTCGCCTCCCACGGCTTGCTGCCACGGGTGAAGGCCGCCGGTGTGGATTACGAACTGCGTGGCATGGAAAAACCTTCGGACCATGCGCCGATCTGGCTTGAGTTGAGCTGATCCCGAGACGTACGCAACACCAATGTGGGAGCGGGCTTGCTCGCGAAAGCGTCGGATCAGTCGACACATGTATTGACTGAAACACCGCATTCGTCGGAGCGCCGCCCGGAGCAAGCCCGCTCCCACATTAGAAAAGTGTCATTTTTCGGAAACCTTACTGACTTAATCTCCCGACACCTCCTTTGGCTATGTAAGGTGCCGGCATGATGCTGCGCGTGTTGTTCCTGTTGATGCTGTGCACGGGCTTGCCGCAGGCGGCCTCGGCCGGCGACTTGCCGACACCCGAACACGGCCCGGTGCTGCGAATCCAGGGTTCCAACACGATCGGCGCGGCATTGGGACCGGCACTGGTCGAGGGCCTGCTCAGTGAACAGGGTCTGCGCAAGATCCACCGCGAAACCCCGGACACCGCCAACGAACTGCGCATCGTCGGCGAAACCGTTCAGGGCCGTCGTGTCGTGGTGGAGGTGGCGGCCCATGGTTCCAGCACCGGTTTCACCGCGCTAAAAGCCGCCAGCGCCGATCTTGCCGCCTCGTCGCGCCCGATCAAGGACAGCGAACTGGCGAGCCTGCAATCGCTCGGTGACCTGAAAAGCCCGAGCGCCGAACAGGTCATTGCCATCGATGGCCTGGCGATCATCCTTCACCCGGACAATCCGCTGAACCAACTCGACACCGTGCAACTGGCGCGCATCTTCAGTGGCGAGGTGAAGACCTGGGAAGACATCGGCGGTCGCGGCGGGCCGATACACCTGTACGCGCGGGATGATCAGTCCGGGACCTACGACACCTTCAAGGAACTGGTCCTGAGTGATCGAGGAAAAAGTCTCAGTAGCACGGCGAAACGCTTCGAATCCAGTGAGCAACTGTCCGACGCCGTGAGTGCAGACCCACAAGGCATTGGTTTTATCGGCCTGCCCTACGTGCGCCTGGCCAAAGCCGTGGCGATTGTCGATGGGCAATCACAAGCCATGCTGCCACTCAACAGCCTGATTGCCACGGAAGATTATCCGCTGTCCCGTCGGTTGTTCTTTTACCTGCCCCCCAACGGGAAAAATCCATGGGCCGATGCCCTTGTTGCCTTTGCCCAAAGCGCTAACGGTCAGGCCATTGTGGCCGCCAGCGGTTTTATTGCCCAAACCGTCCAGGCCATGGCCGTTACCCCCAATGCGTTGATGCCCGAGGGTTATCAGGCGCTGAGTCGACATGCTCAACGGCTGTCGGTGAACTTCCGCTTCGAGGAAGGCAGCGCCAGCCTGGACAACAAGGCCCGACAAGACCTGCGGCGGGTGCTCGACTATATAAAGCAGCACGGTAAAACTGAAGGACAGGTCACGCTGGTGGGGTTTGGCGACGCCAAGAGCGACCCGGCGCGCGCCGATCTGTTGTCGAAACTGCGGGCCATGGCGGTGCGGCGGGAGCTGGTGAAGAGCGGCGTAGTGTTTCGCGAAATTCGCGGGTTTGGAGCGCAGATGCCGGTGGCGGCCAATAGCGCCGATGAAGGGAGGATCAAGAATCGGCGGGTTGAGGTTTGGGTGTATTAGATGTTTACGTGCTTTAAAGACGAGCAAGACTGCTAAAATAGACTAACGAACTGTCAAAGTTGACAGTTGTACGATCGATTTCGTTGAAATAGCCTCGCTATGAATGCTGACCTGTTCATTTGCCTGAATGCAGGTGATGTCAGTGAATCAAGGCAAACTTAACGGGTCAATCATGAGCACTCAAAATACATCCCCCAAAAGGCCAGGTAACCTGGACGATCAATTCGGCGACAACGGCTTTGTCAGAGGACCTGCAGGAGCAATAACCTATTCATTGACCTCACAACCCGACGGGAAGTTGATTTATGCCGTACACAGCGCGAATCAATATTTAATTTATCGCACAAACTCCGACGGACAGTCGGACCCATCGTTCGGTAACAACGGCAGCGTTAGCGGTAAATTCCTGGAAGACAAGAGCTCTAAACCTACTCGATTAATCTCCAGAGACAACAAAATACTCATCATCGGCGATGCTTTATACGGAGCCGAAGGAACGCCCGCGGCAAATCGACTGAATGAAAGTGGCAGCCCGGATCTGATTTTCAATACAGTTCTGGTCCCCCGCCCTGCCATATCGTCGAATGCTGATGCATCTGATGGAGGTGTACTTCGGGATGGCAGAATTCTGATTCTTAGCCAACGAACCAAAGATGGAGGTCAGACTCATAACGTGGGCCAGTTGACCTGCATGCTCCCCGATGGAACGCCCGATCGCTCTTTTGGAGATCAAGGGCATATTACTGTTTTTCTGGACGACAATATCAACCGAATGGTCAGCGTCGCGGTTCAAACAGACGACAAGATCGTCATTGGTATGAACTACGTTACATTGCCATCTGGCAGCCGAATAGTACTTTGCCGCTACACGTCACAGGGCAAGCTCGACAAGAGTTTTGGTACTGACGGCTATACTTGGCTCGGTCCTGATGGAGGATCATACGAACTTCACAAGATGATAGCCCAACCCGATGGAAAACTGATTTGCGTTGGGAAAATCGGAAACTTCCAGGCACTGATCATGCGATATAACGAGGACGGTTCTCCCGATCCACGGTTCAACGGCGGCAAGGAGGTGCTGATTAAAGTACAGCATTACGGCGGTTGGTTGAGCGCCGTGGGAGTACAACCTGAAGACGGCAAGATTGTCGCTGCAGGCTGGAGTGGTGGATCCCCTATGCGAATGTTGTGGGGACGCTTGAACGAGGATGGCACGAACGACTCCAGTTTTGGATACGAGGGTTGGGTCAAAGAATCAGCGGGGGGCAGCCCCTACGACATTCTGGTTCAAGATGGCCGTTTCATTATCGCCGGGCGGGCATCCGACCCTACGGAGGCAGTGCTTTACGGCATCCTGCGTTGATGGTTGTACCTGCCAGGAAAAGGCTGTGTCAGTCCTAAGATTGCGGACGACACAGCTTTTTTTCAATTAATTCCCGCTACGCATCATTTCTTTCGGCACATATTTGCCGATTTCGAACTTGCCGATCGCCGCACGGTGCACTTCGTCCGGGCCGTCGGCCAGGCGCAGGGTGCGCTGCATCGCGTACATGTAGGCCAGCGGGAAATCGTTGGAAACCCCTGCCCCGCCATGGATCTGGATCGCCCGGTCGATCACCCGCAACGCCACGTTCGGCGCCACGACCTTGATCTGCGCGATCTCGCTTTTCGCCACTTTGTTGCCGACGGTGTCCATCATGTAGGCCGCTTTCAATGTCAGCAGGCGTGCCATGTCGATTTCCATCCGCGAGTCGGCGATCTTGTCGATGTTGCCGCCCAGGCGCGCCAGCGGCTTGCCGAACGCCGTGCGGCTCACCGAGCGCTTGCACATCAGTTCCAGTGCGCGCTCGGCCATACCGATCGAACGCATGCAGTGGTGAATCCGGCCCGGGCCAAGGCGACCTTGAGCGATTTCGAAGCCGCGTCCTTCGCCCAGCAGGACGTTTTCGTACGGTACCCGGACATTTTCAAACAGCACTTCGGCGTGACCGTGAGGCGCATCGTCGTAACCGAACACCGGCAGCGGACGCACGATCTTCACACCAGGCGCATCCACCGGCACCAGAATCATCGAGTGCTGGGCGTGACGAGGCGCATCTGGATTGCTCAGTCCCATGAAGATCAGGATTTTGCAGCGCGGGTCGCAAGCACCCGAGGTCCACCACTTCTTGCCGTTGATCACCCACTCGTCGCCATCGCGCACGGCACGGGCGGCCATGTTGGTAGCGTCGGAGGATGCGACATCCGGTTCGGTCATGGCGAATGCCGAGCGGATCTCGCCGCGCAGCAAGGGTTCGAGCCAGCGTTGTTTCTGCTCTTCGTTGGCGTAACGCACCAGCACCTCCATGTTGCCGGTGTCGGGTGCCGAGCAGTTGAACGGTTCTGGTCCCAGCAACGAGCGGCCCATGATTTCCGCCAGTGGCGCGTATTCGAGGTTGGTCAGGCCTGCACCCAGTTCGGACTCAGGCAGAAACAAATTCCACAGGCCTTCGGCCTTGGCCTTGAGTTTGAGTTCTTCCATGATCGCGGTCGGCTGCCAGCGATCGCCCTCGGCGACCTGACGCTCGAACACGGCTTCGGCGGGATAGACGTAGGTGTCCATGAACGCTGTTACGCGCTCACGCAGTTCCTGAACCTTGGGCGAATAAGCGAAATCCATGAGCGAGATACCTTCTTGGGGGAGGTTGTTTAGGTCATGTATCGATGCTAGAACAGCGTTGATAATTTACCTAGCCTATTCTCGGCGTGTATAAACATTCATCACCGATATATGATCGGCTGATCGTCACGGTCAGTCCGCCCACACAATAAGAGAGCCGCGTAATGAATCTGAGCAAGGTCGATCTCAACCTTTTCATCGTCTTCGACGCGATCTACACCGAAGCCAACCTGACCCGTGCCGGGCAGATTGTGGGCATTACCCAGCCTGCGGTGTCGAACGCCCTGGCCCGGTTGCGCGAGACCTTCAACGACCCGCTGTTCGTACGCACCGCCCAAGGCATGGTGCCCACGCCCATGGCGCAGAACATCATCGGCCCGGTGCGCAACGCACTCTCGCTGCTGCGCGTGTCGGTGCAGGAAAGCCGTATTTTCAACCCCCAGCAAGCGGTCAAGACCTACCGCATCAGCATGACCGACCTGACCGAAGCGGTGATCCTGCCGCCGCTGTTCCAGCGCCTGCGCCGCCTGGCGCCGACGGTGATCATCGAAAGCTTCCTGTCCAAACGCCGCGAAACCACCAAGGAACTGGCCGCCGGTCGCCTCGACTTCGCGGTGGATGCGCCGCTCAACACCGACCCGCAGGTGCGTCACGTCAAATTGATGGAGGACCGCTATGTGTGCGCCATGCGCAAGGGGCATCCGCTGGCGGGCAAGGAGAAACTCACGCTGGACGATTACCTGGGCCTGACCCACATCCATATTTCCAGCCGACGCAGTGGCCTCGGCTATGTCGACCTGGCGCTGGGCAAGATGGGCATCCAGCGCAAGATCGCCCTGCGCTCCCAGCATTACCTGATGGCCTCGCAAGTGTTGCAGCAGACCGACATGGTCATGACCGTGCCGGAACGCTTCGCCCGCCGTAACGACCTGCATGCCTTTTATCTGCCGGTCAACGATGTGCCGCCGGTGGAAACCCACCTTTACTGGCACGAAAGCACCGACCAGGACCCGGCAAACCGCTGGATGCGCGAGCAGATGATCGAGCTGTGCCAGCAGGTGACGGCGCAGGAGAAAAAGCTCGAGAAGGTGTAAAGGCGTTACACCGCGTTATCGTTCTTCGTCGGAACGCCGCCCGGAGCAAGCCCGCTCCCACATTGGATCTTCAGTGGACACAATACTTGTGCCCTGCACAGATCCCTGTGGGAGCGGGCTTGCTCCGGGCGGCGTTCCGACGAAGGGGCCAGCAAGAACACTGAAAATTCACACCGCTTGACGTAAACGTCAACCTGCCATTAGCTTAGCGCCATGACCTTTTGCGAGCGCGCCCATGAGCAACCAGACCTACAGCATTTCCGACCTCGCCCGCGAGCTCGACATCACCACCCGCGCCATTCGCTTTTATGAAGAGCAAGGCCTGCTCAGCCCCGAGCGCCGTGGCCAGGAACGCATTTACTCGCCCCGCGACAAGGTCAGCCTGAAGCTGATCCTGCGGGGCAAGCGCATCGGTTTCTCCCTGGCCGAATGCCGCGAGCTGATCGAGCTCTACGACCCGTCCAGCGGTAACACCAAACAGTTGCACAGCATGCTGGCGAAAATCAGCGAGCGCCGGGAGCAGCTTGAACAGCAAATGCTCGACATCGAACAGATGAAACTGGAGCTCGATACTGCCGAAGAGCGCTGCGTGCAGGCGCTGGAGCAGACGCTCAAAGGCCAGGAATCGATTCAGTAACCTGCGCAAATCATGTGTGGGAGCGGGCTTGCTCGCGAAAGCGTCGGGTCAGTCGACATAAGTGTTGAATGAAAAACCGCATTCGCGAGCAAGCCCGCTCCCACATTAGATCCCCGCTCACCATGACTACAGGTGAATCTCTTATGTCCCTCCCCACCCACGTACGCATTGTCGAAGTCGGCCCACGCGACGGCCTGCAAAATGAAGCCCGGCCCATCAGTGTTACCGACAAGGTGCAACTGGTCGACGCACTGACCGCAGCCGGGCTCGGCTATATAGAAGTCGGCAGTTTCGTTTCGCCCAAGTGGGTGCCGCAGATGGCCGGCTCCGCCGAGGTCTTCGCGCAGATCCAGCGCAAAACCGGTGTGGTCTACGGCGCGCTCGCCCCCAACCTGCGCGGTTTCGAAGATGCCCTCGCCGCCGGGGTCAAGGAAGTGGCCGTATTCGCCGCGGCGTCCGAGGCGTTCTCCCAGCGCAACATCAATTGCTCGATCAGTGAAAGCCTGGAGCGTTTCGCGCCGATCATGGACGCCGCCAGACAACATGGGGTGACCGTGCGCGGGTATGTGTCCTGCGTGCTGGGCTGCCCCTATGAAGGTAACGTCGCCCCCGAGCAGGTTGCCGTGGTCGCCCGCGAGCTTTATGCCATGGGCTGCTACGAGGTCTCGCTGGGGGACACCATCGGCACCGGCACCGCTGGCGCCACCCGCAGGATGTTTGAAGTGGTATCGAAGGATGTGCCCCGGGAGAAACTGGCAGGTCACTTCCACGACACCTACGGCCAGGCTGTGGCCAACATCTACGCCAGCCTGCTGGAAGGCATCTCGGTGTTCGACAGCTCCATCGCAGGTCTCGGCGGCTGCCCCTATGCCAAGGGCGCCAGCGGTAACGTCGCCACCGAAGACGTGGTTTACCTGCTCAACGGCCTGGGCATCGACACCGGAATCGACCTTGAAGCCTTGATGCTCGCCGGCCAGCAGATTTGCACAGTTTTGGGTCGCCCTACCGGTTCCCGCGTGGCCAAGGCCCGCAGCGCACAGTGAGTGCGCTGAGTGTGTCCGGGTGTTACCGCTGCGTCTGAAACGTGGGCGCAGGCGAGTAACACGGAAACAAAATGTAGGGTTTTGCCTGAGGCGAAAAACCCTACAAATCTGTAAATAGCTGATTTTAAAGGACTTTATAAAGTTGGCATGCCTCCTGCTATATCTATCGCACAACAAGAATAAAAAAATTGTGGCAAACCTAATAAAAACAAGACGTAACGACTCTGACATAACAAAAACAACACGGCAGAGACGCAGCTAACAGATTTTTTTGGAGAAGATGTGCTTTTCAGGGTGCTTTTCGGAGTTACCCGCAACCAGACAGAGAATAATAAAACTACCTTCAGGTAGCTCCCGTACTGGTTGGATCGCTCAGCGAGAAAGTAGATCAGCGCTCAAAAAAATACGTTTGCTCTTGATCCCGAATGGGGATCGCCAAAAACAGCGGTAAAGGGCAACGGTTGCCAAAAACAAAAACAGACCGACCCTCAATAATAAAAAAAGAGCACGCGCAACGAAATTAAAGGGGAGCTTCGGCTCCCCTTTGTGCTGTCTGGCGTTCAGGTTTTCCTCGATCAAAACTGTGGGAGCGGGCTTGCTCGCGAAGGCGGCGCTTCAGTCAATACATGTATCAACTGATCCGACGCTTTCGCGAGCAAGCCCGCTCCCACATTGGGTTGTGCTCAGGCTTTGTTGATGCGCAACTCCTCGATACTGATCTCGCGCATCCGGAATTTCTGAATCTTGCCAGTCACCGTCATCGGAAACTCCTCGACGAACTTGAAGTAGCGCGGCGTCTTGAAGTGGGCGATGCGCTCCTTGCACCAGGCTTGCAGTTCTTGCTCGGTGGCGCTATGGCCAGGATGGAACTTGATCCAGGCGACGATCTCTTCGCCGTAGCGCGAGCACGGAATCCCTATCACCTGCACATCCGCAACGGCCGGATGGGTGAAGAAAAACTCTTCCAGCTCCCGCGGGTAAATATTCTCGCCGCCCCGGATAATCATGTCCTTGTTGCGCCCGGCAATGCACACGTAACCCTCGTCGTTCATGCTCGCCAGGTCGCCGGTGTGCATCCAGCCTGCCTGATCGATGGCTTGTGCGGTGCCTTCGGGGTTATTCCAGTAACCCAGCATCACGCTGTAACCACGAGTGCACAGCTCACCGATGGTGCCGCGCGGCACCAGGTTGCCCGCTTCGTCGATGATCTTGCTTTCAAGCTGCGGCTGGGTACGGCCGACGGTGGTCACGCGCAGTTCCAGGTCGTCTGACGGACCGGTCTGCAACGACACCGGACTGGTTTCCGTCATGCCGTAGGCAATCTGCACTTCGCTCATGTGCATTTCGCTGATGACCCGGCGCATCACTTCGATAGGACAGGTCGCGCCCGCCATGATCCCGGTGCGCAGGCTCGACAGATCGAATTCGGCACGTTGTGGTTGATCGAGCATGGCGATGAACATGGTCGGCACGCCGTACAGCGCCGTGGCTTTTTCGTCAGCCACAGTGCCGAGGGTCAGCAACGGATCGAATGCGTCGTTTGGATAAATCATCGTGCTGCCATGGGTGATGCAACCGAGGTTGCCCATGACCATGCCGAAGCAGTGATACAACGGTACCGGGATCACCAGGCGATCGGCTACCGTCAGCCCCAGGCTTTCACCGACCATGTAGCCGTTGTTGAGAATGTTGTAGTGACTGAGGGTCGCGCCCTTGGGGAACCCGGTGGTGCCGGAGGTGTACTGGATATTCACCGGCTGATCGAAATGCAGGCTGTCCTGGCGCTCATGCAACTGCTCGGCCGTGACGCCGCCAGCCAGATCGGCCAGTTGCGACCATGGCAGGAAGCCAGATGGCGGCTGCGCATCCAGGCTGATGACGCCACGCAACTCCGGCAATCGCTCGCTGTGCAACTTGCCGATGGATTGCTCGGCCAACTCCGGCACCAGCCCTTGCAGCATCGCGTGATAGTTCGAGGACTTGAAGGCCCCGGCGCACACCAGCCATTGGCAGCCTGATTGCTTCAGTACGTATTCGAGTTCGGAACTGCGATAGGCGGGGTTGATGTTGACCAGGATCACGCCAATTTTCGCGGTGGCAATCTGGCTGATGCACCACTGCGCACAGTTCGGAGCCCAGATACCGAGGCGGTCCCCGGCTTGCAGCCCCAGCGCCAGCAGTGCTCTGGCGTGCAGGTCCGCAGCCTCGGCCAATTGCCGCCAGGTGTAACGCAGCTGCTGATGGCGCACCACCAGCGCCTCCCCGTCCGGGTACTGCGCAACCGTGTTGTCGAACGCCTGGCCGATGGTCATCGCCAGCAAGGCTTTGTCCTGGGTACCACGGGTGTAACTACGTTGCGGGCTTGCACTGGGTTGATCCATGACGACCCCTATTGTCTTTATTTATGGGCTACCGGCGGTCTCTTGTGGGAGCGGGCTTGCTCGCGAAAGCGGCGTATCAGACAACATGAATGTCGACTGACAGGACGCCTTCGCGAGCAAGCCCGCTCCCACAGAATGGGTCCGCGTTCTATCTTGAACTGGCTCTACTCTCGCTCAAGTTGACGTTAACGTAAAGGGTGATTGACAGCCATTCGTCACAGGCTTACGTTAACGTAAAGGTGAGAACCGAATCACGGTCCTCCCCACCCGACAAAAAAGCCAAAAGGTGACCCATGAGCTATCCATCCCTGAACTTTGCCCTCGGTGAAACCATCGACATGCTGCGCGATCAGGTTCAGTCCTTCGTCGCCAAGGAGATCGCCCCGCGCGCCGCTCAGATCGACATCGACAACCTGTTCCCCGCCGACCTGTGGCGCAAATTCGGCGACATGGGTCTGCTGGGCATTACTGTGCCGGAAGAGTACGGCGGTGCCGGCCTGGGTTACCTGGCTCACGTGGTGGCCATGGAAGAAATCAGCCGTGGCTCGGCCTCGGTGGCCTTGTCCTACGGCGCCCACTCCAACCTGTGCGTCAACCAGATCAACCGCAACGGTAACCACGAACAGAAATCCAGGTACCTGCCCAAGCTGATCAGCGGTGAACACATCGGCGCCCTGGCCATGAGCGAGCCGAATGCCGGTTCCGACGTGGTGTCGATGAAACTGCGCGCCGACAAACGCGGCGACAAGTATGTGCTCAACGGCAGCAAGACCTGGATCACCAACGGTCCGGACGCCAACACCTACGTGATCTACGCCAAGACCGACCTGGAAAAGGGCCCCCACGGCATCACCGCCTTCATCGTCGAGCGCGACTGGAAAGGCTTCAGCCGCAGCAACAAGTTCGACAAGCTCGGCATGCGCGGTTCGAACACCTGCGAGCTGTTTTTCGATGACGTCGAAGTGCCGGAAGAAAACATCCTCGGCGTGCTCAATGGCGGCGTGAAAGTACTGATGAGCGGCCTCGACTACGAGCGCGTCGTGCTCTCGGGCGGCCCGACCGGGATCATGCAGGCGTGCATGGACCTGATCGTGCCGTACATCCACGACCGCAAGCAGTTCGGCCAAAGCATCGGTGAGTTCCAGCTGATCCAGGGCAAGGTCGCCGACATGTACACCCAACTCAACGCCAGCCGCGCCTACCTGTACGCCGTGGCCCAGGCTTGCGAGCGCGGCGAAACCACGCGCAAGGACGCCGCCGGCGTGATCCTCTACAGCGCCGAACGCGCCACGCAAATGGCCCTCGACGCGATCCAGATTCTCGGCGGCAACGGCTACATCAATGAATTTCCGGCCGGTCGTCTGCTGCGTGACGCCAAGCTGTACGAAATCGGCGCGGGCACCAGTGAGATCCGTCGCATGCTGATCGGTCGCGAACTGTTCAACGAAACCCGCTAAACGGAGCTGTCCATGGCTACCCTGCATACCCAGCTCAACCCCCGTTCAGCGGAGTTCGCCACCAACAGCGCGGCGATGCTCAAGCAAGTCGACGCGTTGCACACCCTGCTCGCCCAAGTGGCGCAAGGTGGCGGCCCGAAGGCTCAGGAACGCCACACCTCGCGGGGCAAACTGCTGCCTCGCGAGCGCATCAACCGCCTGCTCGATCCGGGTTCGCCGTTTCTGGAGATCAGCCAACTGGCGGCGTACGAGGTGTATGGCGAAGACGTCCCCGCCGCTGGCGTGATTGCCGGGATCGGCCGTGTGGAAGGCGTCGAATGCATGATCGTCGCCAACGATGCCACTGTAAAAGGTGGCTCGTATTACCCCCTGACGGTGAAAAAACACCTGCGCGCCCAGACCATCGCCCAGCAGAACCGCCTGCCGTGCATCTATCTGGTGGACTCGGGCGGCGCCAACTTGCCGCGCCAGGATGAAGTGTTTCCGGACCGCGAGCACTTCGGGCGGATCTTCTTCAATCAGGCCAACATGAGCGCAATGGGCATCCCGCAGATTGCCGTGGTCATGGGTTCCTGCACCGCTGGCGGCGCCTATGTACCGGCGATGGCCGACGAAGCGATCATGGTCCGCGAGCAGGCGACCATCTTCCTCGCCGGCCCTCCGCTGGTGAAGGCCGCGACCGGTGAAGTGGTCAGCGCCGAAGACCTCGGCGGGGCCGATGTGCACTGCAAGATTTCCGGTGTAGCCGACCATTACGCCGAGAGCGACGAACACGCCCTGGCCCTGGCGCGCCGCAGTGTCGCCAACCTCAACTGGCGCAAGCTGGGTGAGGTTCAGCAACGCGCTCCGGTCGCCCCGCTGTACGGCAGCGACGAGTTGTACGGCGTGGTCCCGGCCGACGCCAAGCAACCCTTTGACGTGCGTGAAGTGATTGCGCGGCTGGTGGATGGTTCGGTGTTCGACGAGTTCAAGGCGCTGTTCGGGACAACGCTGGTCTGCGGTTTTGCTTACCTGCACGGGTACCCGATCGCGATCCTCGCCAACAACGGCATTCTTTTCGCTGAAGCGGCGCAGAAAGGCGCGCACTTCATTGAACTGGCGTGCCAGCGCGGCATTCCGTTGTTGTTCCTGCAAAACATCACCGGCTTCATGGTCGGCCAGAAGTACGAGGCCGGCGGCATCGCCAAGCACGGCGCAAAACTGGTGACCGCCGTGGCTTGCGCCAAAGTGCCGAAGTTCACCGTGATCATCGGCGGCAGTTTCGGTGCCGGTAACTACGGCATGTGCGGTCGCGCCTACGACCCGCGCTTTTTGTGGATGTGGCCGAATGCGCGCATTGGCGTGATGGGCGCCGAACAGGCGGCCGGCGTGCTGGTGCAGGTCAAGCGCGAACAGGCCGAACGCGGTGGCCATGGTTTCAGTGCCGAGCAGGAGGCCGAGATCAAGCAACCGATCCTCGACCAGTATGAAGAACAGGGTCACCCCTATTATTCCAGCGCGCGCCTGTGGGACGACGGTGTCATCGACCCGGCCCAGACCCGCGACGTACTGGCCCTGGCCTTGTCCGCGTCGTTGAACGCGCCAATCGAACCGAGCCGCTTCGGCGTGTTCCGGATGTGATTTTCTGTGGGAGCGGGCTTGCTCGCGAAGGATCCACCGCGGTTCATCCGATGCACCGCGTTATCGTTCTTCGCGAGCAAGCCCGCTCCCACAAGGACCGTGGAGACGGACACTATGAGCGACTTCAACACCCTCGAACTGCTGAGCGATCCAAGGGGTTTTGCGACTCTCTGGCTCAGCCGCGAAGAAAAGAACAACGCGTTCAACGCACAGATGATCCGCGAGCTGATCCTTGCCCTCGATAAAGTCGCGAGCGATGCCAGCCTGCGGTTTCTGATCGTGCGCGGTCGCGGCAAGCATTTCAGCGCCGGCGCCGATCTGGCCTGGATGCAGCAATCGGCCGAGCTCGATTACGCCACCAACCTCGATGACGCCCGGGAACTGGCGGAGTTGATGTACAACCTGGCCAAACTGAAAATTCCGACCCTGGCGGTGGTGCAAGGCGCAGCCTTTGGTGGCGCATTGGGCCTGATCAGTTGCTGCGACATGGCCATCGGCGCCGATGATGCGCAGTTCTGCCTGTCCGAAGTGCGCATCGGCCTGGCCCCGGCCGTGATCAGCCCGTTCGTGGTGCAAGCCATCGGCGAGCGTGCGACCCGTCGCTATGCCTTGACCGCTGAGCGCTTCGGCGGGCAACGGGCACGGGAAATCGGTTTGTTGTCGGAGAGCTATGCAAGTGCCGAGCTGGAACAGAAAGTCGAGCAATGGATCGACAATCTACTGCTTAACAGTCCGGCCGCGATGCGCGCCAGCAAGGACCTGTTGCGCGAAGTCGGCGACGGCTCACTGACCCCGGCATTGCGCCGCTACACCGAAAACGCCATCGCCCGCATCCGCGTCAGCCCCGAAGGCCAGGAAGGCCTGCGCGCCTTTCTGCAAAAGCGTCCGCCGAGCTGGCAAGCCGAAACCACCACCAAGGAGCCCCGTTGATGAGCGCACCTGTCCTCACCACCCTGCTGGTGGCCAACCGTGGCGAAATCGCTTGCCGGGTGATGCGTACCGCCAAGGCCCTGGGCCTGACCACCGTGGCCGTGCACAGCGCCACCGACCGAGACGCCCGGCACAGCCGCGAAGCCGACATTCGGGTTGATCTCGGTGGCAGCAAAGCCGCCGACAGCTATCTGCAGATCGACAAACTGATCGCCGCCGCCAAAGTCAGCGGCGCCCAGGCGATTCACCCCGGCTACGGCTTTCTGTCGGAGAACGCCGGGTTCGCCCGCGCCATCGAAAACGCCGGCCTGATCTTCCTCGGTCCGCCCGCCTCGGCCATCGACGCCATGGGCAGCAAGTCCGCCGCCAAAGCCTTGATGGAGACCGCCGGCGTGCCGCTGGTGCCCGGTTATCACGGCGAAGCCCAGGACCTGGAAACCTTCCGCGCCGCCTGCGAACGCATCGGCTACCCGGTGCTGCTCAAGGCCACGGCCGGGGGCGGCGGCAAAGGCATGAAAGTGGTCGAGGACGTCAGCCAACTGGCCGAAGCCCTGGCCTCGGCCCAGCGTGAGGCGCAATCGTCGTTCGGCGACTCGCGGATGCTGGTGGAGAAATACCTGCTCAAGCCACGTCACGTGGAAATCCAGGTGTTCGCCGACCAGCACGGCAACTGCCTGTACCTCAACGAACGTGACTGCTCGATTCAGCGCCGTCACCAGAAAGTCGTCGAAGAAGCGCCGGCACCTGGCCTGAGCCCGGAGCTGCGGCGTGCCATGGGTGAGGCCGCCGTGCGTTCGGCGCAGGCCATCGGTTATGTCGGTGCCGGCACCGTGGAGTTTCTGCTGGATGCGCGGGGCGAGTTCTTCTTCATGGAGATGAACACCCGCCTGCAAGTCGAACACCCGGTCACCGAAGCCATCACCGGCCTTGACCTGGTGGCCTGGCAGATTCGCGTAGCCCGCGGCGAAGCATTGCCGATGACTCAGGATCAGGTGCCGCTGGTGGGCCACGCGATCGAAGTGCGGCTGTATGCCGAAGACCCGGGCAACGATTTCCTGCCGGCGACCGGTCGTCTGGAGTTGTATCGCGAATCCGCCCAAGGGCCAGGGCGTCGAGTGGACAGCGGCGTTGAAGAAGGCGACGAGATCTCGCCGTTCTACGACCCGATGCTCGGCAAGTTGATTGCCTGGGGCGAAGACCGTGAACAGGCGCGCTTGCGCCTGCTGAGCATGCTCGACGAATTTGCCATCGGCGGGTTGAAGACCAACATCAATTTCCTGCGACGCATCATCGGCCACCCGGCATTTGCCGCTGCCGAACTCGATACCGGCTTCATTCCGCGCTATCAGGAACAGTTGCTGCCGACGCCAGCGCAACTCAGCGACGATTTCTGGCAAGCCGCCGCCCAGGCGTTTGCCCAGAGCCAGCCACATGCAACCCGCGCCGATGACCCGAGTTCACCGTGGGCGGCGCGTAATGGCCTGCGTGCCGGTTTGCCGAGAGAAATCACCCTTCACTTGAGCTGTGAAGGCCAGGACCGGGCGCTGACCCTGGGCGACATCAATGCCCACAGCGCTCGGCTCAATGGCGAGCAACTGCTGACCGAGCAGGCCGGTGTGCGCCGTCAACACCGCGCAATACGCCGTGGCGATTACGTGTATTTGCAGTGGGATGGCGAGTTGCACCGCATCGAGTCTTACGACCCGATCAGCGCCGTCGAGGCCAGCCACAGCCATCAGGGCGGGCTGACCGCCCCCATGAACGGCAGCATCGTGCGCGTGCTGGTGGAGGCCGGGCAATCGGTCGAAGCCGGAGCGCAATTGGTGGTGCTGGAAGCGATGAAGATGGAGCACAGCATTCGCGCGCCCCATGCCGGGGTGATCAAGGCGCTGTATTGCCAGGAAGGCGAGATGGTCAGCGAAGGCAGTGCGCTGGTCGAACTGGAAGAAGCGTGAAATGAAGATCGGTCCTGCGCATCGCGAGGACCGATCTGATCAGAACCTGGCTGTTGCCTGAACCACTACACCGATGATTCGACACTCTTCGGTGTACAAGGCTTTCGGATACGTCGGATTGAGCGGGACCAGGTAACGCTGCCCGCCCTCTTCGATGAGCTTGCGGAACGTGGCTTCGGCGCTGTCCGGCCACTGGGCGATGACCAGTTTGCCAGGCTCGGCGTCTACCGCAGGGTCCACCAGAATCAGCATGCCTTCCGGGATGCTCATGCCATTGGGTGCGGTCATCGCATCGCCTGCCACTTTCAACCAGAATGCCGGCCCCCGGGCGTGGTAATCGGACAGTTCAAAGTGCCCTTTTCCGTACGCCGGGACCTCGCCGTCGCGCACTTCGACAGGTTCGCGCCAATCACTGACCGGATAGCGGAAGTACGGGTTGTACTTCTGTGTCAGGGGAATTTCGTCGTCCGTTGACGCCTGCGGTTCCCGGATCACCAGCGCCACTTCGAGAAACTCAAGGCCCAGTGCCCGCAGCACGCGGTTCATGTCTTCGATGCCGGGTTCACGACGTTTGTTGAGCCAGTGACCAATGCCGCCCTGGGACATCCCGAGGCGCTCGGCGAGTATCTCTTGAGTGATTTTGAGTTCACTCATCTTGGCCTTGACCAATTCAATCCATTTATCCATGTGCGGCACGATACGTGGGCGACTCCGACCATCAAAACACAAATTGTAGTATTTAAATTATCGTCACAAATACAATTCGTATTAGGATCGATTCACGGATCTGAATCTACCACGGAGCTTGCCATCGCCATGAACCCACCCACCAATGACCGCCCGGACATGCAAATCGACAGCACCTTCACCTCGCCCCTGGACTCTGCGGCGGCACAACGCGCGCTGGACTATTACTTGAAACCAGCTATTTCAGAGGAAGTGTCCGAGCCGCGTTTTTTTGATGTGAACCGCAATATCAGCGGCGAAGAGGCGCTGGTTCATGCCCTGGACCTGTTGCGCTGTGCTGCCGCCACCGCGCACGAGTCAGCCAGTCACCTGCAAGGCGCAAGCCGCGACCTGGCGTTTTCGACGGTGCACATGATCGACATGGCCAAGGCGATGGTCGACCGATCGCTGGAGAAATATGAAAACGGTTGAGGTGAGAAGGCAAATCGAGAGGACAGGAAAGAATTTTTCTGTCGGGCAGGTAAAAATGTTTGACTTGCAAACGAGAATGATTATTATTGCACCAACTGGTCGCGAGATCAGTCGATGGACCAGGTGACCTTAGGTCGGTCTCCTGGACTATCTCCTCATCAGGCTAATCACGGTTTTTGACCCGGCTTTTTGCCGGGTCTTTTTTTGTCCGCAGCATCCCGTATTTTTCCGAAAGACATAAATTGTACGGCGCTTGCTACTTAGTATCTTTGCGCAGCGTCCTCCCTTGTGGCCATTCAGTAACTCAATGATTCCATTGGGAAATACTGTGGCAGGACAAGCCATCCCGATGCGTCCTGACCCGCAAAATCTGCCCGGATGAAGGCGGGCCCTGCATGCCGGGCCCGCGGTTCAGCATGGCTCAGGAAGGGAAATGCTGGTTGGCGATCGCCACCACTTCCTGCTCGGAGATCGGCGCAAGTGCCGCCACCGCCCAAAGATCATAGGCCGGATGGGCACGCTGGATCGGCAGCACCATGTCGAAGCCGGCCGCTTGCAGGGAGCCGGTCAGGACCTTCTTGGTGAAACCGCAACGGTGCGCCATGAACACGTTGCCGTTGGCCATGGCCGGGCGATGGCCGTAGAGGATGTCGATAGGCGCGATCGGGCCGGCCGGTGAAAGGTAGGCCTCGTCGGTCAGCTTGTCTTCGGCCACCAGTGCGCACACCGATTGCAGGTCCGGGCAAGTGATGATCACGAAGCCGCCAGGCTTGAGGACGCGCTTGAACTCCGCCAGGGCTACCGGCACTTCATGGGGATAGAGATGCTCGATGTTGTGGCTGGAGAACAGCGCATCCACCGAAGCGTCCTTGACCTGGGACATGTCGGTCATGGTGCCGACGATGTCCGGGTTGACACTCTCATCGATATCGAAGCGCAGCTCCTGCCACTGCTCCGAGGCGAAGCCCTTGGTCGTGCTGTTCTTGCTCTTTGGACCGCAACCTACATGGAGGAAGGTTTTCACAATCAGTTACTCGATCAAGGCCCTTGCCGGATGGCAAAAGGGGGAATGGGGGCATGTTCCGCTGGCCAATGCCTGCCAACGGACGCCCGCGCACACTAGGGGAAGTGCTGGGCAAGGGTCAAGGTCATGGCAGTACAACGGCGTACCGATTGGTCAGCTCGCAAAGAATGGCGGAAACCCAAGATAGTGGCTATATGATATCTACCCATTACTATCCGAGCCTATAAAACGAAGACTTTTTATAACTAAAAGTTTAAAAAAGGCAAAAAGCCATCAAAAAGATTCTTAATGTTTTTACCGAATGTGTCGCTAATGACACGAGGGCTACCAAATTTCCGCCCAAGGCTACGGCGACAACGCTGGCAGCGCCGTAAATGACCCCTATACAGGATGCGTCCATGAGCTTTATTTCTTCGTTGACCCCAGCGCAAGTCGCTGCCCTGAGTACAACCACCATTGCTGGGCTTGCGACCCAGGATATTGCCGCCTTGAGCACCGCTCAGATCGCCGTGATGACCACTGCGCAGATCGCGGTCATCACCACGCCGAACATTGCCGTGCTTTCGACCGTGCAGGTACCGGCACTGACGACTGCGCAGGTCGTAGCCCTGACCACCGCTCAGGTCACCGCACTGAAAACCACGCAGATCGCCGCGCTGACGACTACGCAAGTCGCTGCCTTCGAAACGACGGATATCGCTGCGCTGCCCGTTGCCTCGCTCACCAGCCTGACCACGGCCCAGACTGCCGCTCTGACCACCGCACAGGTTGTCGCCCTGACCACTGCCCAGGTTGCCGCGCTGAAAACCACGCAAGTCGCAGCGCTGACCACCACGCAAGTGGCGGCCATGCAGGTCGCCGATGTCGCCGCGCTGACCACGGCCAGCGTCGTGGCCCTGACCACCGCTCAGGTGGCGGCGCTGACCACTGCCCAGGTCGCAGCGCTGACCCCGACCCAGATCGGTGCTCTGGAAACCGCCGACGTGGCCGCCTTGACCACGGCTCAAGTAGTGGCCCTGACCACCGCCCAGGTCGCCGCGCTGAAAACCACACAGATCGCTGCCTTGACCACCACCCAGGTGGCGGCCATCGAAACCGCTGACATCGCCGCCTTGCCAGTGGCCAGCATCGCCGCGCTGACCACCGCGCAGACCGCTGCCCTGACCACCGCCCAGGTCGTGGCCCTTACCACCGCCCAGGTGGCCGCGCTGAAACCGGCCCAGGTGGCTGCACTGACCACCACGCAAGTGGCGGCCATGCAGGCTGCCGATGTCGCTGCACTGACCACCGCTGACGTTGTCGCCCTGACCACCGCCCAGGTCGCGGCATTGACCACCGCGCAGATCGCGGCACTGAAACCGACCCAGATCAGTGCCATGGAAACCGCCGACGTGGCCGCCTTGACCACCGCTCAGGTGGTGGCCCTGACCACCGCCCAGGTGGCTGCACTGACCACCGCGCAAGTGGCTGCCTTGACCACCACGCAAGTGGCAGCCATCGAAACCGCTGACATCGCCGCCTTGCCAGTGGCCAGCGTTGCCGCCCTGACTACCGCCCAGGCCGCTGCCCTGACTACCGCCCAGGTCGTGGCCCTCACCACCGCCCAGGTGGCCGCGCTGAAACCGGCCCAAGTGGCTGCACTGACCACCACGCAAGTGGCGGCCATGCAGGCTGCCGATGTCGCAGCGCTGACCACCGCCAGCGTCGTGGCCCTGACCACCGCTCAGGTCGCGGCACTGACCACCGCCCAGGTCGCAGCACTGACCCCGGTTCAGATCGCTGCTATGGAAACCGCTGACGTGGCGGCATTGACTACCGCTCAGGTGGTGGCGTTGACCACCGCTCAAGTGGCAGCCCTGACCACCGCGCAAGTGGCGGCCATGACCACCGCGCAAGTGGCGGCCATCGAAACTGCCGATATCGGCGCATTGACCACCGCTGGTGTCGTCGCCTTGACCACTGCCCAGGTCGCGGCACTGACCACCGCCCAGGTGGCGGCGCTGAAACCGACCCAGATCAGCGCCCTGCAGACTGTCGATGTCGCGGCGTTGACCACCGCCCAGGTCGTGGCCCTGACCACCGCCCAGGTGGTGGCACTGACTACCGCGCAAGTGGCTGCTTTGACCACTACCCAAGTGGCGGCCATGGAAACTGCCGATGTCGGCGCCCTGACTGCCGCTCAACTGGTAGCCTTGACTACCGCCCAGGTCGCGGCACTGACCACGGCACAAGTGGCGGCACTGAAACCGACCCAGATCAGCGCCCTGGAAACCGCCGACGTGGCCGCCTTGACCACCGCTCAGGTGGTGGCCCTGACCACCGCTCAAGTCGCGGCACTGACCACCGCGCAAGTGGCTGCCTTGACCACCACGCAAGTGGCAGCCATTGAAACCGCTGACATCGCTGCCTTGCCAGTGACCAGCGTCGCCGCCCTGACCACCGCGCAGGCCGCTGCCCTGACCACCGCCCAGGTCGTGGCCCTCACCACCGCCCAGGTGGCCGCGCTGAAGCCGGCCCAAGTGGCTGCACTGACCACCACGCAAGTGGCGGCCATGCAGGCTGCCGATGTCGCCGCGCTGACCACCGCCAGCGTCGTGGCCCTGACCACCGCTCAGGTCGCGGCGCTGACCACCGCCCAGGTCGCAGCGCTGACCCCGGCTCAGATCGCTGCTATGGAAACCGCTGACGTGGCGGCATTGACTACCGCTCAGGTGGTGGCGTTGACCACCGCTCAGGTGGCAGCACTGACCACCGCGCAGGTGGCTGCTTTGACCACCACGCAAGTGGCGGCCATTGAAACCGCTGATATCAGTGCGTTGACCAGCGCCGGTGTCGTGGCCCTGACCACTGCCCAGGTCGCGGCACTGACCACCGCTCAGGTGGCGGCGCTGAAACCGACCCAGATCAGCGCCATGCAGACTGTCGATGTCGCGGCGTTGACCACCGCCCAGGTCGTGGCCTTGACCACCGCCCAGGTGGCGGCACTGACCACCGCGCAAGTGGCTGCTTTGACCACCACGCAAGTGGCGGCCATCGAAACCGCTGACATCGCTGCCTTGCCAGCGACCAGCGTTGCGGCCCTGACCACCGCGCAGACCGCTGCCCTGACCACCGCCCAAGTCGTGGCATTGACCACTGCCCAGGTGGCCGCGCTGAAACCGGCCCAGGTGGCTGCCCTGACCACCACGCAAGTGGCGGCCATGGAAACTGCCGACGTCGGCGCGCTGACTTCTGCGCAACTGGTAGCGTTGACCACTGCCCAGGTCGCGGCACTGACCACGGCACAAGTGGCGGCACTGAAGCCGACCCAGATCAGCGCCCTGGAAACCGCCGACGTGGCCGTTTTGACCACGGCTCAGGTGGTGGCCCTGACCACCGCCCAGGTGGCGGCACTGACCACCGCGCAAGTGGCTGCTTTGACCACCACGCAAGTGGCGGCCATCGAAACCGCTGACATCGCTGCCTTGCCAGTGGCCAGCGTCGCCGCGCTGACCACCGCGCAGACCGCTGCCCTGACCACCGCTCAGGTCGTGGCCCTGACCACCGCCCAGGTGGCCGCGCTGAAGCCGACCCAGGTGGCTGCCCTGACCACCACGCAAGTGGCGGCCATGGAAACCGCCGATGTCGGCGCGCTGACTTCTGCCCAACTGGTAGCGTTGACCACCGCCCAGGTCGCGGCACTGACCACGGCACAAGTGGCAGCACTGAAACCGACCCAGATCAGCGCCCTGGAAACCGCCGACGTGGCCGCCTTGACCACCGCTCAGGTGGTGGCCCTGACCACCGCCCAGGTGGCTGCACTGACCACCGTGCAAGTGGCTGCCTTGACCACCACGCAAGTGGCGGCCATCGAAACCGCTGACATCGCCGCCTTGCCAGCGACCAGCGTTGCCGCCCTGACCACCGCGCAGGCTGCTGCCCTGACCACCGCTCAGGTGGTGGCCCTGACCACCGCCCAGGTGGCCGCACTGAAGCCGGCCCAAGTGGCTGCACTGACCACCACGCAAGTGGCGGCCATGCAGGCTGCCGATGTCGCAGCGCTGACCACCGCCAGCGTCGTGGCCCTGACCACCGCTCAGGTCGCGGCACTGACCACCGCCCAGGTCGCAGCACTGACCCCGGTTCAGATCGCTGCTATGGAAACCGCTGACGTGGCGGCACTGACTACCGCTCAGGTGGTGGCGTTGAGCACCGCTCAGGTGGCAGCACTGACCACCGCACAAGTGGCTGCGTTGACCACCACGCAAGTGGCGGCCATCGAAACCGCTGATATCGGTGCGTTGACCAGCGCTGGTGTCGTGGCCCTGACCACTGCCCAGGTCGCGGCACTGACCACCGCCCAGGTGGCCGCGCTGAAACCGACCCAGATCAGCGCCCTGCAGACTGTCGATGTCGCGGCGTTGACCACCGCCCAGGTCGTGGCCCTGACCACCGCCCAGGTGGCGGCACTGACTACCGCGCAAGTGGCTGCCTTGACCACCACGCAAGTGGCGGCCATGGAAACCGCTGACATCGCCGCCTTGCCAGTGGCCAGCGTTGCGGCCCTGACCACCGCGCAGACCGCTGCCCTGACCACCGCCCAAGTCGTGGCATTGACCACTGCCCAGGTGGCCGCGCTGAAACCGGCCCAGGTGGCTGCCCTGACCACCACGCAAGTGGCGGCCATGGAAACTGCCGATGTCGGCGCGCTGACTTCTGCCCAACTGGTAGCGTTGACCACTGCCCAGGTCGCGGCACTGACCACCGCTCAGGTGGCGGCGCTGAAACCGACCCAGATCAGCGCCCTGGAAACCGCCGACGTGGCCGCCCTGACCACGGCTCAGGTGGTGGCCTTGACCACTGCCCAGGTGGCGGCACTGACCACCGCGCAAGTGGCTGCTTTGACCACCACGCAAGTGGCGGCCATCGAAACCGCTGACATCGCCGCCTTGCCAGCGACCAGCGTTGCCGCCTTGACCACCGCGCAGACCGCTGCCCTGACCACCGCCCAGGTCGTGGCATTGACCACTGCCCAGGTGGCCGCGCTGAAACCGGCCCAGGTGGCTGCCCTGACCACCACGCAAGTGGCGGCCATGGAAACTGCCGATGTTGCCGCACTGACTACCGCCAGCGTCGTGGCCCTGACCACCGCCCAGGTGGCGGCGCTGACCACCGCCCAGGTGGCAGCCCTGAAGCCGACCCAGATCAGCGCCCTGGAAACCGCCGATGTGGCCGCCTTGACCACGGCCCAGGTCGTGGCACTGAGCACCGCCCAGGTGACGGCACTGACCGCCACCCAGGTGGCCGCCCTGACCACCACGCAAGTGGCGGCCATGGAAACTGCCGATGTCGGCGTCTTGACTGCCACTCAACTGGCAGCCTTGACCACCGCCCAGGTCGCGGCTCTGACCACGGCACAAGTGGCTGCACTGAAACCGACCCAGATCAGCGCCCTGGAAACCGCCGATGTCGCAGCGCTGACCACCGCCCAGGTCGTGGCCCTGACCACCGCTCAGGTGGCGGCCTTGACCACCGCCCAAACGGCGGCATTGACCACCACGCAAGTGGCGGCCTTTGAAACGGCGGACATCGCCGCGCTGACAGTGACCGACACTGCAAGCCTGACCACTGCGCAGACTGCTGCCCTGACCACCGCCCAGGTAGTTGCCCTGACCACCGCCCAAGTGGCGGCGCTGAAGGTGACCCAGATCGCAGCCCTGACCACCACGCAAGTGGCGGCCATGGAAACCGCCGATATCGGCGCGCTGACTTCTGCCCAACTGGTAGCGTTGACCACAGCCCAGGTCGCGGCCCTGACCACGGCGCAGATCGCGGCCTTCAAGCCGACCCAGATCAGCGCCCTGGAAACCGCCGATGTAGCAGCCCTGACCACCGCGCAGATCGTGGCGATCGAAACCACCGACATGGCGGCGTTGACCACGGCACAAGTCGCGGCCCTCACCACGGCGCAAGCCGCAGTGCTGACCACGGCGCAACTGTCGCACCTGTCGATGACCCAGGTCGATTCGTTCACCACCGCGCAACTGCAGGCGATGACCGCCACCCAGATCGACGCACTGGCCCTGTCCACACCGCTGGTCCTGGACCTCAACGGCGATGGCGTGCAGACCACCCACCTGAGCAACGGCGTCAAGTTCGACCTCAATGCCGACGGCCACAAGGAAGCCACCGGCTGGACCGCTGGCGGTGATGGCCTGCTGGCGCTCGACCTCAATGGCGATGGCCAGGTCAACGATGGCTCCGAGCTGTTCGGTTCCTCGTTCCGCCTGCCGGACGGTTCGCTGGCCAAAGACGGTTTCGAGGCACTCGTCAGCCTGGACAGCAACCATGACGGCGCGGTCAACGGCGCTGACCAGCTGTTCGCGTCGCTGCAAGTCTGGGTCGATGCCAACAACGATGGCGTCAGTGACAAGGGCGAGATGCACACCCTCAAGGAGCTGGGCATCACCCAGTTCAATCTGGATGTGGCCAAGACCGCCGAGCTCAACCACGGCAACCTGATCGGCCTCGACAGCAGCTACGAAACCAGCGATGGCCAGAGCCATACGATCGCCGACGTCTGGTTCCGCACCGACGCCAATGGTAATCAGTCCCTGGACCTGACCAAGCTGGATTCGCCGACAGTCGATGCCCACTCCCTGGGTGCCATCGATCTGGCAGCGGACGGCGGCAAGGCCAGCGTACTGACCGTCGATGCCGAGGCAGTTGCCAAGCTCGGCCAGGCTGGCCAGGTGGATGTGGCCAGCGGTGCCGCGGCACCGGTGCAGATGATCATCGACGGTGACCACAACGACACGGTCAACATCACTGGCAACAGTGGCGAGTGGCAGGCGGCAGGGACCACCACAGTCGATGGCGCCAGCTACAACGTGTTCAACGACGGTGACGTCCAGTTGTTGGTCGCAACCGACGTGCAGACTTGGATTCACTGAGTTTCAGTGGTAAACCTTGACTGATCCGATACCGGGCTCGAAAGAGCTCGGTATTTTTTTATTGGAAGAGATCTTCGCGCAAATGCTTAGACAGAATCTTGAGAGCCCGGACCTCGATGTCGTGCTGGCCGCAGCCCTGCAGCTGGCCGAGGGTATCGCGCTGGAACCGATGAAGTTGCTCGCAACCGCAGACCGGCTCAATGGCGCGCAGCGCGTCAAAGATGTCGCTGCGCTCTACCAGCGCTGGCTGCAGCACTGCCATTCGTCGGTCAATTACATTATCCAGTTCAACCTGGGGACCACGCTGTCGCAACTGGGGCAGATCGAGGCCGCAGAGGCAGCCTATCGCGCCGCCATTGCCCAGAACCCGGAGTTCGCCCAGGCGTGGTTCAACCTGGGGACGCTGCTGGAGCGTCAGCACAAACCGCAGGAGGCCCTGGCCATCTGGCAGTCGATGCTCGATGATCGCCTGGTCGACGCCACGCAAAGCCGCGAGCTGTACCTGATGACCTGCAACAACCTGGGCCGCCTGCTGGAGGAAACCCGGCAGTTGCAGAAATCCGAAGCCATCCTGCGCACCAGCCTGGAAGCCGACCCGAATCAACCCAAGGTGATTCAGCACTGGGTGCACTTGCGCCAGAAACAATGCGTCTGGCCGGTCTATGAGCCGCCGGCAGGCTTGACCCGTGGCGACCTGTTCAAGGCGTCCTCGCCATTGGCACTGCTCGCCGGCAGCGATGACCCCGGCCTGCAACTGGCCGCCGCGGTGCACTTCGTCAAGGAACGGGTCAATGTCCGGGTCCCTGCCCTGGCTTCGACCGCAGGCTATGGCCACCAGAAGTTGCGCATCGGCTTCCTGTCTTCGGACTTCTGCCTGCATGCGGTGTCGTTGCTGACGGTGGAGCTGTTCGAACTGATCGATCGGCAGCGCTTTGAGGTGTACGGTTTTTGCTGGAGCCGCGAAGACGGCTCGGCCCTGCGCGAGCGGGTCAGGCAGGCAATGGATCACTTCGTGCGCATCGACGCCATGGATGATGCCGCTGCCGCGCAATGCATCCGCAACCATGAGATCGACATCCTCATCGACCTGCATGGGCTGACGTCCGGGGCCCGTCCGGACATTCCGGCTTACCGCCCGGCCGCGGTGCAGATGACCTACCTGGGTTTTCCCGGGTCGACCGGGCTGCCGGGCATCGATTATGTGATCGCCGATCGCTACCTGATCCCCGACAGCGAGAAGGCGTACTACAGCGAAACACCGCTGTACCTGGCGCAGATCTACCAGTGCAGCGACCGCCAGCGACCCGTTGCGGCGTTGCCGACCCGCGCCGAGTGCGGCTTGCCGCAAGAGCGTTTCGTGTTTTGCTCGTTCAACAACAACTACAAGTTCAACGAAGAAGTGTTCGACTGCTGGATGCGTATCCTGCAGCGCGCCCCCGACAGTGTGTTGTGGCTGCTGGCCGACAACCCCTGGGCCCAGGAAAACCTCTGCGCCAGGGCCCAGGCACATGGCGTGAACCCGGCACGCCTGCTGTTCGCCCCGCGGGTCGCACCGGCGCAATACCTGGCCCGCTACAGTGCCGCGGATCTGTTCCTCGACGCATATCCGTTCAACGCCGGGACCACGGCCAACGATGCCCTGTGGATGGGCCTGCCGGTACTGACCCGCTCGGGCCGCACTTTTGCCTCGCGCATGGCCGGCAGCCTGCTGACTGCGCTGGACCTGCCGGAGCTGATCACCACCACGCTGGCCGAGTACGAAGAGCGTGCCGTCGAACTGGCGACCCGGGCGGATCTGTTGCCCGGCTTGCGTGAGCGTCTGCACCAGGGTCGCGAGCACTCGGCGCTGTTCGACACACCACGCTTCGTCAGGGATTTCGAGGACGCGATCAGCAGTGTGGCGCCTGGCCGGGTGTAGGAGCGAGCTCGCGATGGACCTGTAGGAGCGAGCTTGCTCGCGATGGACTTGAGAGCGCCGCGTTTAGTCAGTTAACACGCGTTATCGTTAACGACCATCGCGAGCAAGCTCGCTCCTACAGTTGATCGGTTGGTCAGAACAACCCCTGGACCTTTTCCAACTCGTTGCGGGTCATCTGGCCGGTGTGGGTGTGCAGGTTGACATAGCTTTGCAGCATCGCCAGCTTGGTATCGAGCAGGTCACGCTTGGAGGAGTACAGGCGCTGTTGGGCATCGAGGATGTCGACCGTCGAGCGCACGCCGGCCTCATAGCCTTTTTCCGCGGATTTCAGGGCGGTCTGGCTGGAGCGCACGGCGGTCACCAGGGCCTTGATCTTCTCGAAGCCCGCCACCACCCCCAGGTAGTTGAGCTCAAGGTCCTCGTTCATTTGCTGGAGCTGGACCTCATAGCCGGACCGGGCACTCTCCAGGGCAGCACGGGCCTTTTCGGAAGAAGCGCTGACCCCGCCGCCCTGGTACAGCGGGATATCGATGACGACGCCCAGGTAATATGTCGACTGGCGCTGGGACGTTTCATTGAGGTCGCTCTGGCCGACCCGTGCCAGCCGGCCGCTCAGCGCCACGGTCGGGTAGTGCCCGGCCTTCTGCAGCTTGAGGTTGGCTTCAGCCACTTTGATCGAAGCACGGCTGATGCCCAGTGCAGACGCGGTCTGGTCGGCCTTGATCAGCCAGTAGTCGAGGTCCTGCTCGGGGGCAAGCAAGGCGGCGGCCGGTGCCTGCTCCTGCATCTGCGGAATCTCGCTGACGGCAATCCCGGCGCGGCCCGCCAGCTTGCGCAGGGCCGCGCGATGCTGAGCCTGCAACTGGATTTCCAAGGCGCGGATCGAATCGAGCCGGGCTTGCGCCTCTTCAAGGTCGGTGATGCTGCCTTCACCGGCTTCGAACAGGCGCCGGGATTGCTTGGCCAGTTCTTCGACCGAGGCTTTCTGCTGGGTCGTCAGCTTGAGTTCGTTTTCCACCTGGGCGAGATCGAAATAGGCCTGCACCACGCGATCGAACAGCTCCTGGTCGGCGCCTTCGTGCTGGACTCCGCCCAGCTGCCCACGCGCCTTGGCCTGTTCGTAGGAGGCCCAGCGGCCTTTGTCGAACAGCGGCTGGATAACCGACAGGGCAATGCTGTCGGAAGCAAACTGATCGCTCTGGCTATTGGCCGAGGACTGGTGTTCGAACTGGCCGCCATGGCCGTAGCGTGAGTTGATGGCGACTTGCGGCAGCAAACCGCTGCGGCCGATAGCCTCTTCCTGGCGCGATGCCTCGTAGTCATGGTTGGCAACCTGGTAGGTCGCATCGTTGAGTCGCGAGGCGTCGTAGAGGGCGACCAGTGACAACGGCGCTTCAGCCGCCAGCAGCCGGCACGAGCAGAACACGCAGAGTAGTAAGGCGATACGTACGGACACAGTCATTCTTCCTTGAAAGCGCCGGCCATACGCTCGGTCACCGGCTGCATCAAGTAGTTGGCAAGGGTGCGTTCGCCGGTCTTGACCAGTACTTCGGCCTGCATGCCTGGCTTGACATCCAGGCCCAGCTCGCGCAGATGGATGATCGCCTCGGGGCTGACCGAGACCTCCACCGAGAAGTAGGGCGTACCGCTGTGTTCGTCGATCAACTGGTCGGCCGACACCGTGAGCACCTTGCCGACGATCACCGGGGTGTGGACCCGTTGCAGCGAACCGAAACGCAAATCGACCGGCAGCTCCGGCTTGAGCCGGTCGGCCATCATCGGCGGGAATTGCGCCTTGACCACCCAGCTGGAGCCTTGCGGGACAATGTCCATCAGGCGCTGGCCCGCTGGTGCGACGCCGCCGACGGTGTGCACGGTCATGCCCATCACCTGGCCGGCGACGGGCGCGACGATTGCGGCGCTGTTGACTTCGAATTCCAATGACTTGATCTGGTCGATCAGGCTCGATGTCTGCGCCACGACCTGGGTCAATTGCGACTCGGCGTCGCTGCGAAAGACCTGCCCCTGTTGCAGCGCCTTGAGCTCGCTTTCATTGATCGCCTGGCGCGTGCGGCCGATATCGGAAATGCTCGAAGCCAATTGGGCGCCCAACTGCGCCGCACTGCTTTCCGCTTCGAACAGCCGGTTGCGTGGCAGATAACCTTCACGGGCCAGTTCCCGCAGCCCCTTGAGCGCCTGCTGCTGGAATTGCAGCTGTACGGCGTGGTTGCGCTTGATCTCTTCGAAGCCCTGGAGCTGTTCTTTGAGCGAGGCTATTTCGTGTCGGCTGATTTGCATGCGGCTGGCCAGTTCGGCACGGCGGGTGGCGAACAGATAGCCTTGCAGTTCCATCGCCGCGACGGCGCGCGGGTCGCTGGCGCGGGCCAGCAATGCCGCGGACCATTGCACAGCGTCGCGGTTCAGGCGTTCGGCCATCAGCCGATCCTCGACGGCGCGGGCGCCGAGCCACTGGCCCAGGGCGACGTCCAGTTGCGACTTGGCCTGGACGGTGTTGAGTTGCATCACCACCTGCCCCTGCTGCACCCGGTCGCCTTCACGTACCAGGATGTTGTCGATCGTGCCGCCGGTGCGCGACTGCACGGTCTTGCGCTCGCCGGAAACCACCACTGTGCCGCTACCGACCACGCCGCGGTCAAGCGGCGCCAGGCAGGCCCATAGCAGAAACCCGCCGAGGCCCAGGAGCAAAAACCACACACCGATCCTGGCAATGCCCGCGGCATCCGCATCGGGCTTGTTCTCGGGGGTCGAAATGTCGCTCGAACTGGCTTGCATTGACGCCTCAGGCTTCTTGATTGCGGGGTTCGACAGCTTTTGCCGCAGCCGCTGGCACCAGGGTCTTGAGCACCTGGTCACGCGGGCCGAACAGGGTTTGTACGCCGTCCTTGAGGAACAACAGCTTGTCGACCGCGCCGAGAATGCTCGGCCTGTGGGTGACCAGCACCACGGTGCAGCCTTCGGCCTTGAGCTTGCGCACGGCCTGCACCAGCGCCGCTTCACCGGCATCGTCGAGGTTGGAGTTGGGCTCGTCGAGCACCACCAGCGCCGGCTGGCCATACAACGCGCGGGCCAGGCCGATGCGCTGCTTCTGGCCGCCGGACAACCCCAGCCCGCCAGTCCCGAGCAAGGTGTCATAACCTTTGGGGAAGTGCAGGATCATCTCGTTGATACCGGCCAGTTGCGCCGCAGCGATGACCTTGCCTGCGTCCACTTCGCCGAAGCGCGCGATGTTTTCGGCGATGCTGCCATCGAACAGCTCGATATCCTGGGGCAGGTAACCCAGATGCGGGCCGAGGTCTGCACGCGACCACTGGCCGACCTCGGCGCTGTCCAGGCGTACCGAGCCCTGCCTGGCGGTCCAGATGCCGACCATGGCGCGCGCCAGGGAAGACTTGCCCGACGCGCTCGGACCGATGATCGCCAATACTTCGCCCTTGGCCAGGCTGATAGTCACGCCGTTGACCGCGGGCTTGTGCATGCCCGGCGGGATGATCACCAGGCGGTCGATGCTAAGGGCCCCGGTCGGTGCCGGCAGGGGCATGCCTGGCGCGACTTTGGGGAATTCGCCGAGCAGACGGTTCAAGCGTTCGTAGCTGCTTTTGGCGTTACCCATTTGCTTCCACGAACCGATCAGCGCTTCGGCCGGCGCCATGGCCCGTCCCAGCAATACCGACACGGCGATCATCACCCCGGCGGAAATCTGGTTCTCGATCACCAGGATGGCACCCAGGCCAAGGGCCAGCGATTGCCAGGTCATGCGCACAAAGCGCGACAGCGCAGCGATCCGCGAGCTGCGGTCACTGGCCTCGCCCTGCTCGGTAATGACCCGCTGCTGCACGTTGAACCAGCGCTGGCGCAAGGGCGCGAGCATGCCCATCGCCTGAATCACCTCGGCGTTCTGCAAGGTACTGTTCACATAGCTGGAAGACGCCACGGACAAACGGTTGGCTTCGCTCATGCTTTTGCGGGTGGTCAGCTCGTTCCAGACGCCCAGCCCGGCAAGGATCAGCGAGCCGATGACAGTGAACACCCCAAGCCAGGGATGGAACAGGAACGTCGCGATGACATAGATCGGCAGCCACGGCGCATCGAAGATGGCAATCAATGCCGGACCGGTAACGAACTGCCGGATGCTGTTCAAATCGCTCAGCACCTGCGCCGGGTTGGAGCTGTGCTCCTTCAGGCTACGCTCGAACGCCGCATCGAATACCCGCTCGCCCAACTGAGTGTCCAGACCGGCGCTCATCTTGATCATCACCTGGCCGCGCACCCACTCCAGCACACAGCCAAGGGCAAAGAACCCGAGCAAGATCAGGCTCAGCATCAACAGCGTGGTTTCATTGCGACTGGTCAGGACGCGGTCGAAAACCTGCATCATGTAGATGGACGGGACCAGCATCAGCAGGTTGATCACCCCGCTGAACAATGCCAACACGCCGAACAGCCGACGATAACGTAGCAGCGCTGCATCGATATCTCGCTGGGGATCTAGGAAAAATCGCATAAAGTCCGATAGGTGAAAAAAACATTGGGAAAGACAACGGTCATGTTGATGCCCGGGGTGCATTTCGCGGCGGCGATGCTAGCACTTTGCCCCTTGTTAATGAACAGCTTGAAGCCAGTTGGCGCCTCTACTCCATCGGCTTGAAGGAGGCGATCTTGAGTGGTTTTTCGATGGAGGGACAAACGGGGGGAATAGAAAGGCTTTAAGAAATGAAATCAAAAAATATAAATGCATTACCAAATAAAAGACCCGGCTTTTGGCCGGGTCTTTTATTTGCCAGTTTTTCTGGCTTTGGCTTCAGGCTAATGAAGTCTTTGGGTGCCGCAAATTTGATGGCGCGAATGATATCAAAAGAATTCCAGCTGGCAAGAGAAGCCCGGCATCATTGGTTCAAACCAGCGACAGATAGCACTTGAGAATCACTCGCACAGTCTCTAAGCTGCGGCGGCGTCAAGGAGGACGCCCCCCCACTCCTTGCCCTCTCTCGTGTTCTTCAATACACCGCTATATGTGAGTCCGTTCGTGGCTCTGTCCCGCCGCATAACACACCGGTTTCAGGATCGCGCAAGATAATTTGCCCACGCCCGTAACTGGTGAGATCGCACGCCACCTGAACCTCGTGCCCGCGACGCGCCAGTGCCGCAGCCATATCCCGCGAAGCGTCCTGCTCAATACCCACCTTCATGTCCCCCAACCATTGCCAACGCGGTGCGTCCAGCGCGGCTTGAGGGTTGAGTCCGAAATCCACCAGATTCATGACCATCTGCACATGCCCTTGCGGTTGCATGTAGCCGCCCATGACACCAAAGGGGCCCATCGCTTCACCGTCTTTTGTCAGGAACCCTGGGATGATGGTGTGAAAGGTCTTTTTACCAGGCGCCAGGCAATTGGAATGGCCGGGATCAAGGCTGAACTCTTCACCGCGGTTTTGCAGGGCGATACCGCTGTCGGGCAACACCACGCCGGAGCCAAAGCCGTGATAGTTGCTCTGGATGAACGAAACCATGTTGCCCTCCGCATCGGCGGTGGCCAGATAGACCGTACCACTGGCGTGAGGCTCACCCGGCACGGGCGCCACGGCCTGCTCACCAATCCGCGCCCGGCGATGAGCGCAATAGTGGTCGCTGAGCAGATCGTCCACCGCCACCCGCATGTGCTCCGGATCGGTGATGTAGTGCAAACCATCGCTGTAGGCGAGTTTCATGGCCTCAAGTTGACGATGCCAGGTCTGCTGGCTGTCGCGATGATCGAAGTCAAAGCCCTCGAGAATCTTCAACGCCATCAACGCCACGAGTCCCTGACCGCTCGGAGGTATCTCCCAGACGTCGACACCACGATAGTTGACCTTGATCGGCTCAACCCACTGGGCGCGGTAGTCCTGCAAATCACTGGCGCGCAGATAGCCGCCGGTGGCCCGCGAATGCGCATCCAGCCTCTGCGCCAGCGCGCCACGATAAATACTTTCACACTCAGTGGCGGCCAATTCGCTCAAGGTCCGTGCCTGGGCCGGGTTACGGAACAGCTCGCCAGCGCGGGGGGCACGGCCTTCGATCAGGAAGGTCTCGAACCAGCTCTCAAGCACGTCGCTACGGTCCGCAGTGAAATCCTCCAGCGCAGATTGCCATTGCAAGGCGACCACTGGCGAAACGGGAAATCCGTCCCGCGCCAGACTGATGGCCGGCTGCAGCAAGTCCGCAAAGGGCAGACGACCGAAACGCCGGGACAATTGCGCCCAGGCCGACGGGCAGCCAGGAACAGTGACAGGCGTCCAGCCATGCAGCGGCATTTTTTCATGACCGGCCGCTTTCACTGCCTCAATGCTCAGGGCTTGCGGGGCGGCGCCGTTGGCAGCCAGGCCATGCAGTTTGTCCTGGGTCCAGACCAAGGCAAAAGCGTCACCGCCAATACCACAACCGGTGGGCTCGACCACCGTCAATGCTGCTGCCGTGGCGATGGCCGCATCGATGGCATTGCCACCGCGACGCATCACTTCAATCCCGGCTTCGGCGGCCAGTGGCTGAGAGGCGGCGACCATGCCGCGCTTGGCGAAAACGCTTTGACGTTGTGAGGTGTAGGGATACTCATGGGCAGAAAACTTGAACATGGCAGGACTCACACAAAAGTAATGTTCATAAAAGCCTGTAGGAGCGAGCCTGCTCGCGATGGACTCAAGAGCACTGCGTTTTTCCAGGTAGCCCGCTTCATCGTTAACGTCCATCGCGAGCAGGCTCGCTCCTACAACACGCGGCTGAGGAACGCCCGGGTACGGGCATGGCGGGGTTGGCTGAAGATCTGCTCGGGCGGGCCCTGCTCGATCAGTTCGCCTTGATCGAGGACCACCACCCGATCGGCCACTTCGCGGGCAAAGCCCATTTCGTGGGTGACCACGACCATGGTCATGCCCTCCTCGGCCAGTTCCTTCATGACTTGCAGCACTTCACCTACCGTCTCCGGGTCAAGGGCACTGGTGGGCTCGTCGAACAACATCGCCTGGGGTTTCATGGCCAGTGCCCGGGCGATGGCCACCCGCTGCTGCTGCCCACCGGACAACATCGAAGGGTAGTGATTCGCCTTCTCGGCCAGCCCGACCCGCTTGAGCAACGCCCGCGCTTGCTCCACCGCTGCCGCGCGCGGCACGCCGAGCACCTGGATGGGCGCCTCGATGATGTTTTCCAGGGCCGTCATGTGCGGGAACAGATTGAAGCGCTGAAACACCATGCCGATGTCCCGGCGCTGACGCGCAATGTTGCGCTCCGAGTCCCGGGCCAGGCTGCCGTCGGCACGGGTGCGGTAACCCATGGGCCGGCCGCTGACACGGATTTGCCCGGACTGAATGTCCTCAAGCAAATTGATGCAGCGAATAAAGGTGGTTTTGCCCGAACCGGAGGCGCCGATCAACACCACGACTTCACCCCGTTTCACTTGCAGCGAAATGCCCTTGAGAATTTCCAGGTCACCGAACGACTTGTGAATATCCAACGCTTCGATGACCAGTTCTTCACTCATGTGCGCCATCTCAACGCCCTCTCAACAGTTTCATGGTGTTGCGACCGAACATGCGGCTGGCGGCCGGAGCCGGACGATCGGATTGGCCGAAACGCGCCTCGAGCCAGCGCTGGAAAAAGCCCCAGAGCGTGGTCAATGCCAGGAAGTAAATGGCAACTACCAGATACAACTCGAACACCCGGAAGGTCGCCGAGGTCACCATTTGCGTGCTGAGCAACAACTCCTGCACGCCGATCACGCTGACCAGCGTGGTGTTTTTCAACATCACGTTGAACTCGTTGCCCAGCGGCGGAACGATGACCCGGAAGGCCTGCGGCAGGACGATACGACGCATCAACCTGGGGAACGTCATGCCCAGGGACCGCCCGGCTTCGTACTGACCCTTATCCACCGCGCCGATGCCGGCCCGAATGATCTCGGCCATGTACGCGCCTTCGTTGAGACCCAGGGCGATGATCGCCGCCTGAATGTTGCCTGGCACAATCAACCAGCCCAGGTCCAGGTCTTCGAAGCGGAAAATGCCGCCGGCCGCCAACGCCGTGTACAGAAACACGATCTGCACCAGCAGCGGCGTGCCGCGCATCAGCCACACATAAAAGCGCACCGGGTATTGCAACAGCGGGTTACTCGACAGCTTCATCAACGCCGCGATCAACCCCAGCACACAGCCGAGCAACATCGCCGACACACTGATCAGGCACGTCAGCCACAACCCCGTCAGGTAGACATCACTTGGCTGTAACAGGTATTGCCAGAACACATCCCAATTGAAGTTCATCAGGTTCGTCCTCAGTCCAGTTTGTCGCTGCCGACATGCCATTTACTGAGGAGCGCTTCGTAACTTCCGTCAGCGCGCATGCCTTGCAAGACTTCGGTCAACGCGACGGTCAATTGCGGATCACTTTTGCGCACACCGAAACCGGTCAGGATGCGGTTGAAAGCAGGCACCGCCGATTGAAACAGGTCAGGGGCCAGTTGCTGGTAATGGCCGGCAGACTCGACCGTGGTGCCGAAAGCATCCACCTGGTTGATGCGCAAGGCCTGGAACGCATCGGCGTCGACGTTGTAGACCACCAGTTTCATCGGTGCCTTGCCGGCCGCTTCAAGTTTTTCGTTCTCTTTGCCCAGCAGCACGCGAATGGTCGAGCCATTACTGACCGCGACCTTGAGCCCCGACAAATCTTCCAGCGTGTTCACCGATTTCGGATTGCCTTTGGGCACCACGATGGACTGGCTGGAATACATGAAGTTGACGATGTCGATCACCTCACGGCGTTCGGGTTTGTCGAATAGTTGATCGACGATCATGTCGCACTGTTGCGCCAGCAGCGCCGGGATCAGCCCGGCGAACGGGGAGATCCGCCATTCGACTTTCTTGCCACCCAGGCGCTGGGCAATCGCCTCGCCCATATCCACCTGGAGCCCTACCGGTTTTTGCTTCAGGTCAAACGACACCAGCGGTGGCGAATCCATGCCGGAGCAATAGACGATCTTCTCGCTTTTGCTTAATCGTTCGGGAAGTTCAGGAGCCGCCAGCGCCCATTGCGAGCAGAGGCTTAAGGAAAGGACAGCAGCTAACGCGCAAGGCTTGTGCATGGCAATACTCCAGTCAGGTGAGGTAACGGGGTTACGCAAAATCACAACAACCGCAAATCGCTAGGCAGGACGGCTCTCTTTACTGATGAGCCTCAAGAAACTGAATCAGGCGCGGAATCGTTCCTTCGATGTGCTCGCACACCACCGCGGCCGCTTTATCCGGATCACCGGAACGCAACGCGGTCACGATCGAGGCGTGTTCGTCCCGGGCACTGCGGGGCTTGTCGGCGTGTTGCAGCCACAGGCGCATGTGCGGCTCGATCACCGAGTACAGCGCCGAAATTTGCCGCATCAGGCGCGGGCGCTCACTCAGGCTGCACAGGTATTCATGGAAGGCGCGATGACGACTGACCCACTCGGCACCGTCCTCGCGGTAGTCGTCCATTTCGTCGAGCAGACGCTCCAGATGGCTGAAATGGCGCTCGGTCATTTTGCTGACAGCCACCCGGATGGCGAGCCCTTCAAGGGCACTGCGCATCTCGAACACTTCACGCATTTCGTCGATGTTCAGGCCTCGTACGATGGCGCCGCGATTGGGCCGCAACGTCACCAGGCCGTCGGCATCCAGACGGCGGAACGCTTCGCGTACCGGCATGCGGCTCATACCGATTTCACCGGCGATGTCCTCGGCGATCAGCCGTTCGCCGGTGCGGTAACGTCCTTTGCAAATGGCCTCCAGGAGAAAGTTGTAAGCCTCCTCCTCAGCAGTGACAGGCTGGCGCTCGGTATAGGCAGGGGCGAATTTCATCAGTGCACCTTTTTTGTATTTTTGTATCCAATTATCCATAAAGCCAATACAGCAGATTGCGTGCCAGATTCAGCGCATCAGTTGCAGGTAATTGATTGCATTGAGATATCAACCATCACGATGGCTGGATACATCCGAAGAGGTCGAACGGGAACGAGTTGAAATGCCCCAACCTGTCACCTGAAAGCCTCAAAACGGTGCTGGTGGTAACACGGATGATCGCTACGCTTGGTTGGAGGACTTCGCGGCAAACCTTGAGTCGCAAAGTGAACAGGCACCTTGGGGGGTGAGACGATTTTTCTGCGCTCCTAAGGCCCCGCGCTTGCGTGTAAAGTGGCCGCCATAAAAATCTTGATCAGGAACCCGACCGTGGCTAAATCCTCCCTCGACATCAGTGCCAACTTCGACAGCGGCAACATCCAGGTGATCGACCTCAGCGACCCGCTCAAGCCCTTGCTGGCGATCCGCCCCGATACCAAGAGCAACCATTTCCAATGGTTCCACTTCAAGGCCAGCGGCCTGCATGTCGGCCAGGACCACTGGTTTCGCCTGAACAATGCCAGTCAATCCTCTTATAACAAGGCCTGGACCGGCTATCAGGCAGTGGCGTCCTACGATCACGTCAACTGGTTCCGCGTACCGACCATTTTCGAAGGCGACTGCCTGCGCTTCAGCCTCGAAGCCGAGCAGACCCACGCCTGGTTCGCGTACTTCGAACCCTACAGCCGTGGTCGCCACGACTGGCTGATCGAGCAGGCGCTGACCAAGGCCGGCACCAAACTGCTGGCCACCGGCAAGAGTGTCGAAGGTCGCGACATCCAGCTATTACGTAAAGGCACCGGCGCCGAAGGCCAGCGCAAAGTGTGGATAATCGCCCAGCAACATCCGGGCGAGCACATGGCCGAGTGGTTCATGGAAGGCGTGATCGAACGCCTGGAAAAGCACGACGACCCGCTGCTGAACAAACTGCTGGCCGGCGCCGACCTGTACCTGGTGCCGAACATGAACCCGGATGGCGCCTTCCACGGTCACCTGCGCACCAACGCCATGGGCCAGGACCTGAACCGCGCCTGGCAGAATGCCAGCCAGGAAATCAGCCCGGAAGTCTTTTTCGTACAGCAGCAGATGGAAACGTACGGCGTCGACCTTTTCCTCGATGTGCATGGTGACGAGGAAATCCCTCACGTGTTCACCGCCGGTTGCGAAGGCAATCCCGGTTACACGCCGCGGATCGAAAAGCTCGAGGAGCACTTCCGCAGTCATCTGAAGCACACCACCAAAGATTTCCAGACCAGGTATGGCTATGTCCGCGATGAACCGGGTCAGGCCAACATGACGCTGGCCTGCAACAGCGTGGGTCAGAAGTACGACTGCCTGTCACTGACCCTGGAAATGCCGTTCAAGGATCACGACGATCATCCGAACCCGTTGACGGGCTGGTCGGGCAAACGCTCGAAGCAGCTGGGCAAGGATGTACTCACCACCATTGCGGATATGGTCGATACCCTGCGCTGATCCCCCTTCCAGATCAAAAAATCGCCGCCTGCCACGGGCGGCGATCTTTTTCTCCATTGCTGCTAGCCGCGATCCTTGCCCCGCAGCATGCTGTCGAGCACATCATCCCGACGCACCCAGCCGTGAAACAACGCCGCCGCCAAATGCAGCAGCACAGTCAGAAACAGCAGGTACGCCAGGTACCCATGGGCTTTGCGCAAAAACGCGAACAGCTGGGCGTTCGCCGGCATGATCGATGGCAACTGCAGCGAGCTGCTGAGCATCACCGGCTCACCCGACGCCGAAATCATCGCCCAGCCCAGCAGCGGCAAGACCAGCATCAAGGCGTACAGCAACACATGCGAGGCCTTGGCCGCCAGCGCCTGCCAACCCGGCAGGTCCGCCGGCAGCGGTGGTTGCGTGGTGGAGAAACGCACGACCAGACGCACGATCACCAACAGCAAGATCGCGACGCCCAAGGGTTTGTGCAGATGAATCAGCCATTCATGCCGCTCGGAGACCGAGGCAACCATACCGGCACCAATAAACAGCATGGCGATGATCATCAGCGCCATCAGCCAGTGCAGCAGACGCGCCAGGGGTGCGAAGTGGTTCGGTTGAGTGCTCATTGCCGGGTCTCCTGTTTGGCGGCGGGCAACTGGCTGACTTCGCTGGTGCGGCGCAGGTAGGAATTGGCGTAACCGGCTGAGCGAGCGGCGAGCAATGGGTCGTCGGAACCTTCGATGCCAGCGGGTAAAACCAGCGGATCGTAGTTGATGTCACGGCATTCGCCATTGAGTTGCGGCTGGGTTTTTTCCAGCACCAGGGTGCCCGCGTTCAACACTTTGCGTCCTTCGGGCCAGGCTTTGCTGGCGTCGTTCACTGGATCGCCGGGATTGGCCAGGATGATGTTCAACTGCCAACGCAGGGGGCCTGCGGTTATACGCTCAACCAGGTCTTTCTCCAGAAAGTCACTCCCCTGCGGCACCGCAGCACCCGGTTCATCCTGAGCCACCGGAACCATGCTCCAGCGCACGGCCTGGCGCTGTCCGGTGGCGCTCACCAGATAGAAGGCGTTGACGCTGTTATAGGTCTGCGTGACGTAACTGGCTGACGGCTTGGCGGTCTTGATCCAGGCCAGGAACGGTGCGGCTTCCGGATGCGCACCGAAAAACGCCGGTACCGCGGCCGGGTTCGGCTTTCCGGTGGCCGGGTCTGGCGACTGCGCCTGCTGCAATTGATAGAACGCCTCGGGCGTGCCGACCGGGAACACCGGCATGCTGTTCATCCCGGTGCGCCACTGCTGGCCGTTGGCCTGGGTGAAGCGCAAAGCCATGCTGCGGATCGGAACGGCGCTGTCCGGCGCGTAAGGGTTGCCGGCCGGCAAGGCGAAACGCCCGACCACCGGCGTCCGCGCTTCGTTGAACACCTGAGCGGCGGAATAGCTGCGCGCCTCGCCACTGCTCTCGAAATACCCGATCACGCACACGCCTTTGGAATGGTTGCGACGGAAACCCGGATGCACGCCATTGTTGGTTTCCAGCACGTTGATCAGTTTTTTCGGGGTCAGGCGCTGTGGGTCAAAGGTGCCGTTGACGTAGGCAAACGCCCCCGCCACGGTGGCAACGACCACGGCAATGCCAGCCAGACGCAACGTCAGGCTCGCCGCACTCAAGGGTGGCCGGGTTGGCGGTGATGATCGATCTACCATGAAAGACTCCAGGGCCATCGGCCACAAGTGAGAAGAATCAAGCAGACGAACCGCACACAGGTTTATTCCCATGCGCGGTTTTTATTTTTTCTGACGTGGAATAACCTCGAATGCCGGGCGTCTTCCTGGTCCACCGTCCAGCGTAGTGACTTGCCAGAACTTCATGAACGATATCGACGAACAACTCAGAGAAATCATTCCCGGAATGCGGCGGTTTGCCGTGTCGTTGACGCGCAACACCAGCAGTGCTGACGACCTGGTGCAGGCGAGCCTGGAGCGGGCACTCTCGAGTTGGGCCGGCAAACGCGCCGAGGGTGACTTGCGCGCCTGGCTGTTCTCGATTCTCTATCGGCAGTTTCTCGACGCCCACCGCCGCTCCCGGCGCTATGCGCGCATGCTCGAATTCTTCACCGGGCGTAATGATTCACAGCCTTCGGTGGAGCGCACCGTGATTGCCCAATCGACCCTCAACGCCTTCGACCGACTGCCCACCGAGCAACGCGCGCTGCTGCTCTGGGTGTCGGTGGAAGGCTTGAGTTACAAAGAGGTCGCCGAGATTCTCGACGTCCCCACCGGCACCGTGATGTCCCGCCTGTCCCGGGCTCGCCAGGCCCTGCGCCAACTCAGCGATGGCGAAATCAACCGCCCTTCCCTGCGGAGACTCAAATGATCAGCATGCCCCCCAGCGAGCGAGACCTGCACGCCTACGTCGACCACCAACTGAGCGACGTCGATCGGCGCCTTGTGGAGACTTTTCTGGCCACTGACCCGCAGGCGGCCGCGCAAGTGCGCGCCTGGCAGCTGGATACCCAGGCACTGCGCGCAGCCTTGGGCGGGGCCTTGCAACACCCCTCGAACCCGGACCTTGATCCGGTCGTGATACGCCAGCGCCTCAAACGCCAATCCCGTCGACACCTGGCCAGTGCCGCGGTGTTGCTCATTGCCGTCAGCGTTGGCGGTTTCAGCGGTTGGCAAGCGCGGGAGATGACACTGGCGAGCCCCCAGCTGCCGATGACCGATGCCCTGCAGGCGTATCGCCTGATTGCCCAGCAAGGTCTCCTGCCGGCGGATTACAAAGTCGGCGACGACGGAGACATGCAGGGGTGGCTCGACCGCTACTTCACCCGGGCCAATCGCCTGCCCGACCTCTCGAGTGCCGGTTTCAAGCCGGCCAGCGGGCGTTTGCTGAGTACCGAGCAAGGCCCTGCGGCAATGGTGGTCTACGAGAACCAGGGCGGGCAGAAAATCAGTTTCTATGTGCGCCCGCCAGGGCCGAAAAACTTCCTGCTACCCAGGGGCAGTCGCAGCGATGGCGAGTTGCAGGCCGAATACTGGTCGGGAAGCGGCTATAACTATGCGATGGTCAGCCCGGCTGACACAGCAGCGGCGCAGATGCTCAAACAGACCACTCAGTTCTGATCCCACAAGGATTGCGGCGTTCCTTTAGAGCCCGGTGACGGTGGCCCGGATAGGCCGACACCGCTGGAAGCGGATTCCATGCTCTGGTTACACTATGGCCCCGCAACACAAAGAGCCTGCCCGCACACCATAGGTGATATCCCAGTGGCCGTTCGACCGCCCGACCGTTGGCCAATCAAATCGCGCTGGCAACCGTTGCGTCGCCTTCTTGGCAAGGCACCGGCTGCCGGCAGCGCCGCGGCAGGCCAAGTCATCCACGACTACTTTCGCCATCAGGCCCATGCCCTGGGCTACACCCTCAGTTACAGCCAACAGCGGGTGATCGACTGCATGGCCCGGCATGCCTGCATGCTGATGGACACTGCGGCGAAACCGCTTCCCGGCCTTTACCTGCATGGTGCCGTGGGACGCGGCAAAAGCTGGCTGCTCGACGGATTTTTCCGGGCCATTCCCCTCGCGCAGAAACAACGCCTGCACTTCCATCAGTTTTTCGCCCAACTGCACCAAGGCATGTTCAAGCACCGCGAACAGGCCGACGCCCTGGCCAATACCCTCGATGAACTGCTCAGCGATTGCCGGGTGCTGTGTTTCGATGAGTTCCATGTGCACGACATCGGCGATGCAATGCTCATCACCCGGTTGTTCAAGGCACTGTTCCAGCGCGGCATCCTGTTGCTGGTCACCTCCAATTATCCGCCCGAAGGCCTGCTGCCCAATCCGCTGTACCACGCACGCTTCAAACCGGCGATCGACTTGATCCATGCGCGCATGCAGGTGATGGAAGTCGGCGGGCCCCACGACTATCGCAGCCAGGTCCGACCCCATGCGCATCAGTTGTTCACTCAAGGTCACTACGTCTGGCCGGCAAGCGTGGCGCAACGACAATCGCTGAACCTGCCCAGGCACAATGCCCCGCCGGTTTCGTTGCCGGTGGGCACCCGGCATTTGCGAGCGCATTTGTGCGAAGGGCGCGGTATCGGTTTTACCTTCACCGAGTTGTGCGATCAGCCCACGGCGGTGATGGATTATCTGGAGTTGTGCCGCCGGTTCGACCGCTGGATCATCGACGAACTGCCACTACTGGGCGATTGCACGATTGCCGCCCAGCAGCGTTTCATCAATCTCATCGACGTGCTGTACGACCAGGACAAGCACCTGACGTTGCTCGGGCAGCACTCATTGCGCGAAAGCCTGGGTGGCGACGCCATTGATCTGGCGCGCACCCGCAGCCGATTGGGGCAACTGGTCGAAGTCAGCGAACCGGTCTGATCGATATCTTTTTGTTGCATTGACTGGCCCCTTCGCGAGCGGGCTCGCTCACACACTGAATTTGTGTCGGATACAGAATTTGTGATCTACACCGATCAAATGTGGGAGCGGGCTTGCTCGCGAAGGCGGCCTGACAGTCGCCACATCTTTCCCGCTATCATGTCGCCCATTTCCAGGGCCCCGCGCCCTCCCCTTGGTTAATGGCGAATCTGTTCATGCATACCCTTGCTCAATTGCGCGCCGGCGAGTTGTCGGGCATCACGCGGCTGGATCTGGCAGAAGGCCTGACCGAGTTTCCCCAGGAGATCTTCGATCTGGCGGATTCGCTGGAAGTGCTCAACCTCAGCGGCAACGCCCTGAGCGCGCTGCCAGAGAATTTGCACCGCCTGACCCGATTGCGCGTGCTGTTCTGCTCCGATAACCGCTTCACCGAGTTGCCGGCCTGTGTTGGCCAATGCGCCGCACTGACAATGATCGGCTTCAAGGCCAACCGCATTGCCCACGTGCCCGCAGCGGCACTGCCACCGCTGCTGCGCTGGCTGATCCTGACCGACAACTGCATCGAGACGCTACCGAGCGAGTTGGGAGAGCGGCCATACCTGCAAAAGCTCATGCTGGCCGGTAACCGCCTGCAGACGTTGCCGGAGTCGATGCGCAATTGTCATCGGCTGGAGCTGATCCGCATCGCCGCCAACCAGTTCACCGACTTGCCACAATGGCTACTGACGCTGCCGAGCCTGACCTGGCTGGCCTATGCCGGTAACCCGCTGGAAACTGAAGCCGATGCGGCCGCCCTCGACGCCACACCGCGCATTGACTGGTCGGCATTGCATTTGGAGAAAAAACTCGGCGAAGGGGCGTCCGGGGTGATTCATCAGGCCGTCTGGCAACGGGCTGACCAACCGGCCACGCCCGTTGCCGTGAAGCTCTACAAGGGCGAAATGACCAGCGATGGCTCGCCGCTGCACGAGATGAACGCCTGCATCACCGCCGGGTTGCACCCGAACCTGATTCGCGTCGAAGGGCGGATTGTCGATCACCCGCAACACACCGCCGGACTGGTGATGCAGTTGATCCCGCCGAGCTTTCGCAACCTCGCCAGCCTGCCGAGCCTGGCGTCGTGCAGCCGCGACATTTATGCCGATGACCTGCGTTTCAGTGCGGCGGTGGCGCTGAGCATTGCCTCGGGCATTGCCTCGGTGGCCGAACACCTGCACGGCCATGGCATCACCCACGGCGACCTCTATGGGCACAATATTCTGTGGAATGAACAGGGTGATTGCTTGCTGGGGGATTTTGGCGCGGCGTCATTCCACGAGATTTCCGACAGCCTTGAAAGCCGTGCCTTGCAAAGGATCGAGGTACGGGCGTTCGGGGTGTTGCTGGGCGAACTGCTGGAGCGGGTTGATTCGGGGTTGAACGTTGAACAGCGTGGGGTGCTGGAGGATCTGGAGCGGCGTTGCTGTCAGCCGCAGGTGCTGGCGCGGCCTGGGTTCAGCGAAGTCGTGCGGCAATTGGAAAGTCTGTGACCGCTGCGCGGTCATTTTCGCGAGCAAGCCCGCTCCCACAGTTGATCGAGTTGCCCGGCCAGGCGCAATCTAATGTGGGAGCGGGCTTGCTCGCGAAGACGGTGTCACTGGCGAATCAGATCAACCCGCCAACCCGACAAACATGTCCTGCACGTCGTCATGGTTATCGAGGCCTTCGAGGAACGCTTCGACTTCCGCCATCTGCTCATCGCTCAGGCCGCTGACCGGGTTTTTCGGCTGGTAGCCCAGTTTGGCCGACAGCACGGTGAAGCCTTGTTCCGGCAGGGCTTTCTGTACCGCGTCGAGGTCGGTCGGTTCGGTGATGAACAGGGTTGCACCCTCTTCGCCCGGCTCGAAATCCTGTGCACCGGCTTCGATGGCGGCCATTTCCGGGTCGGCGTCCGGGGTGTCCGGCGACGCTTCGATCATGCCGACATGGTTGAAGTCCCAGGCCACCGAACCGGAAGCCCCCAGTTGGCCCTTGCGGAATGCCACGCGGATCTCGGCAACGGTGCGGTTGATGTTGTCGGTCACGCACTCGACGATCAACGGCACCTGATGCGGGGCGAACCCTTCATAGGTCACACGATGGTACTGCACGGTCTCGCCCAACAGGCCCGCGCCCTTCTTGATAGCGCGATCCAGTGTTTCCTTGGGCATCGAAGCTTTCTTGGCCTGTTCAACCACCAGGCGCAAGTGCGCGTTGGTAGCAATATCGGCGCCGTTGCGCGCAGCAATGGTGATTTCCTTCACCAGTTTGCCGAAGATCTTGCCCTTGGCATTGGCTGCCGCTTCTTTGTGTTTAACCTTCCACTGTGCGCCCATTTCTCACTCTCTTATCTGTGGCATCTGTGGCGCCGAGACATCTATTGGCCGACGCTTTGCGCAAGTTTATACGGCCTAAAGTTGGCAATCGACCAAAAAATCCCGACTGGCATCGACATCTTCACCAGCGGTTGTAGGGGGATTCGGAAATGTCGCTTTAGCGTGCCCACAATGCGCCGGGGTTTCGTACGCTTTGCACCCTACTTCACAGCGGTAGCGCGTTCGATGCAAAACGACAAGGAAAGTCCCACCACCCTGACGCTTCTCGACGACGACCTGAGCTTCCAGGTGGTCCGGTTCAGTGGACATGAAGCTCTCAACCAGCCCTTTCGATTCGACATCGAGGTGATCGGGCTGGCACCGGCCCTGAACCTTGAGCGATTGCTGAATCAACCGGCATACCTCGAATTCGGCCACGACCAAGGCATTCATGGTGTATTGGACAGCGCCAGTTGTGAACATCGAAGCGGGCACCGGGTCGCTTACAGACTGGTGCTGGTACCCCGCGTCCAGGCGCTGGAACAGCAACGATGCCGACGTATTTTCCAGCGCGCCAGCGTACCCATGATCCTGCGCCGGTTGCTGGAGGAACATGGGCTGCCCATCGGCAGCTATCGCTTCGAACTGGCAACCGGGCACTATCCCCTGAGACCTTTTTGCATTCAGTACGAAGAAACCGGCCTGGCGCTGCTGCAACGGCTGTGCGAGGAAGAAGGCATCCACTATCACTTCGAGCATCAACGGGACGGCCATGTGCTGGTGCTGGCCGATGACAGCCTGAGTTTTCCCCAGGAACCGCTGCTCATGTCGATGAGCAGCGGCGAACACCGTGAACCTGTGATCAGCGAACTGTTCCAGCGCCATGATGCTCCGCTCTCCCCTGTACGCCCAGGCACCAGGAATCCGGGTGCAGCGGACATCAGCGAAGGCGCGGCCAATCACTCGTTCGCCACGGCACGGCATTGTCCCGCTGGCGAACAGCAACATCGCGACCAGCTCAGCCGTCGACAACTGGAACGCCTGCGTTGCCGACACCTGCAGATCCACGGTCATAGCAACCAGGGGGCATTACGCAGTGGCCGGATCCTGCAGGTGGCCGAGCATCCGCTGGCGAATTTCAATGATCAATGGCTGGTTACCGAAATTCGCCATCAGGGCCATCATCCATCCATTCTGCTCGATGACACACCCGACGTGGCCCCGGGATACCGCAATCAATTCAGTGCCATCCCCTGGTCGACCGTGTTCAGGCCAGCGCTCAAACAACCCAGGCCGAGTATCCCCGGGTATCAGCCTGGCCAGGTGTGCGGCCCGGTGGGGCAACCGGCGGCAGTGGACGAGGATGGCCGGGTTCAGGTGAACCTCTGGCCCGCCACACCATCGGCTGCTGAGGCGTGCGACGGTCTGTGGCTACCACTGGCGCTGACCACCGCCGAAGAATGGATCGATCCGGCCCGCTTGCCCGTGGCCGGCAGCGAGGTACTGGTGATTTTCCTCGACAGTGACCCGGATCGCCCGGTGCTTTGTACGGCCTTGGGCCCTCGGTCACAACCTCACCGCCCTCGCCCGCGTGAGCCCCATGGCGATACCCGCCTGCTGTTCGACTGGCTGCTCACCCGCTCGGACATTGCGCACTGACGCTCAGCCCTTGTCAGCCTTGCCGGCGGCGGCAGCGAACTTCGCCAGGCGCACGTCCAGATGCCGTGGCCGACGCCCGTGATCCTCCGCGCGCTCTTTGCGGCGGATGGCGTTGCGCACCATCAGCGAGCCGATGTAGCGAATCGGCTCCGGCGGGAAAAACCCCAGCGGTCCATTAACCAGCGGCGAACGGGTCCAGAGGTTGTCCAGGCCCTGGACCATCGATGCCAGAATCTGCCCGCCCATATGGCAGGGTCCGACACCGCTGCCGGAATAGCCGAAACCGTAGAACACATTGCCACTGGCGCTCATCTGCCCGAAGAACGGCAACCCGGTCACCGAGCGGTCCGATGGGCCGTTCCAGGTCGCCTCGACCTTGACGTCGGCAAACGCCGGGAAGAAATCCGCCAGGCTGTTCTGCAACATACCGGCGTAAGGCGATGGTTGATCGAACACCGGCAGCATGCGCCCGCCATAGGCGAAGGTATTGCCGCCCTTGCCGAGCATGATCCGGCCGTCCGGGGTGTTGTGGTAGTAGTGCACGAAGATCCGCGAATCGAGCACCGTGACACCGCTGGTCAGGCCGATTTCGTCGAGCAAGTCCGGCCGAGGCTCGGTGATCAGCATGTCGCTGGAAACGATCGCCACGCTGCGTTCGAACTGCGGGAATGCCCGGGCCATCCAGGCGTTCATCGCCAGCACCACGCGGTCGGCGCGAATGGTGCCGTTGGGGGTTTGAATGCCCGCCGGCCGGCCCTCCTCCAGCCCGGTCATGGCGGTGTTTTCATGAATCTTCACCCCCAGTTGCAGGGCGACCCGGCGCAAGCCACGCACCAGTTTGCCCGGCTGCACACTGGCCGCGGCCGGGGAAAACCAGCCCTCCAGGTGCTTGCCGGAACCGGCCATGCGCTGCACATCGGCCACTGGCCGCTGGGTGAACGAGTTGATGCCGTTGCGCTCCAGCGCCGCGATCACAGCGTCGGTCGAGCCGACCTGGGCGCGATTGGTCGCTGTGTAGAGGGTGCCATCGAGGCGGTAATCGGCGTCCACCCCATACTGTTCACAGAAGGCACCGATGGCATGGATGCTGTGCTCGGACTCCTTGACCAGACGCACGGCTTCTTCGACGCCGAACAAACGCTCAAGGGTGAAATACTTGGCCGACCACGACAACGCGCAACCGCCGTTGCGCCCACTGGCCCCGGCACCGCAGATGTCCGCTTCGATCAGCAACACATCCAGCTCGGGGTTCTGTTCCTTGAGCATGATCGCGGTCCACAACCCGGTGTAACCACCGCCGACGATACAGACATCGACGCGGGTGTCGCCTTCCAGTGGCGGACAGGTTTCGGATGCATCAGCCTTCAGGGCCTGGTCCAGCCAAAAGGGTCTCATGGGGGTCAATCTCCGGTCAGTGGCCCACACGCCGGCCTGCCGCAAGTGCAGCAGGCGACGCGGGGCAGGATTCAGGTACGCAGGGGTTTGATGGTCATCGCTTGATTGGGTACGTAGGCGAAGTGAGTACCCAGGCCACCGGGGCGGCTGTTCCAGTGGGGGATCAACACCAGCGCCGAGAACATGGCGCAACCGGCGAAGACGATGAACACGGTAACGGTATCGAAGTAGCCCGGCAGCAGCCCGCCGAGAATCGCCCCGACCGAGCCGCAGCCGTTGACGAAACCGGCTGCCGTGGCGCCGGCCTTGGCGGTGCCGAAATCGATGGCGGCCGCACCGCTGATCATCGAGTCCGGTCCGTAGAGGGTCAGGCCCATGACGAACAGCAGCGCCACCACCAGCAATACGCTGCCGGTATGCAGGGCGCCCATGAAAAACGCCAGGGACACGGTCAACGCCAACAGGCTGATCACGCAGGCCGGCATGCGCCGGGCGCCGAACAGTTTGTCCGAGGCCAGGCCAATCAGGATCGGCCCGAGCAAGCCGGCCAGTTCAAACGCGGTGGGAATGATCGCCGCGCCGACCTTGCCCACCGAAGGCATCTGCTCGAAGACGATCACCGGCCCCCACAGCAGAATCGCGTAGCGCGCCGGCTTGAGCATGAAGTACGCCAATCCCAATACCAGCACGGTGCGGTTGCGCAGGATTTCCTTCAAAGGCTCCCACATGCTGATTTTGCTTTGCGCCTCGGCTTGTTCGGCGGTCAGCTCGGGTTCCGGCTCCACCGCCGGCAAGCCGACGTCTTCCGGTTTGTTGCGTTGGAAAATAAAAAACAGCACGGCGACCAGCCCAACCACCGCCGCACTGGAAATGAACGCCGCATGCCAGCTGCCGATGAGCGTGTACGCCCACCAACCGGCAAACGGCGAGGCCACCAGACCGCCAAAGGCGTAGCAGGAACTCCACAGGCCCAATACCCGTCCGCGTTGCTCGGAGGGAAAGAAGCTGCCGAGGTTCTTGCACAGCCCCGACCAACCGGTGGACTGCGCCAGGCCTTGTATCAGCATGCAGGTAGCGAAAATCGGCAAGGTTGCGAAGTTGCCCATCACCAGCGCCGCGCCAGCGGAAATCAGCAACCCGCCGAGCACCACCACCCGCGGGCCAAAACGGTCTGCGAGGATGCCCCAGGTGAACTGACCGACGGCGTAGGCCGTCAGGTAGATGGCGTCGAGGTTGGCCATGGCCATTTTGTCGAGCATGAAGGTCGGGTCTTCGCCAATACCGAGTTTGGCGACCGAGAAGGCTTTGCGAGTGAAGTAGAACGCGGCGTAGGCGAGCCAGGTGATCGCGAAGATCTGCACGCGCCAACGCTTGATGGTGCCGATGTGCTTGTTCATTGTGGTTCTGACCTCAGGGTGTGAGTGTGCCGGCAGAATTGGAAGAAAACGCCTGTGTTTTTATTGTTGAGCACTGCGATATCGCCCTGTCCCTACGGCGGATACCGGTCAGATGAGTCCTGTAGTTGCACGCACAGGCTCATGGCACCCGCTGCTGTTCGACTGACCAGTCACCGGGGCTGAGGTGGATAAAAACAATTACTGATTAATAAGTGAAATCGATTTATCGTATTTCAAATATAAGTTCAGCTTGTTACTGGAGATCCCCATGTCGGTGTCCCACGCCCAGCTCAAAGCTTTCCACGCCGTGGCGGTGCATGGAAGCTTTACCAAGGCCGCCGAGCGCCTGTTTCTGACGCAACCGGCGATTTCCGACCAGGTGCGCAAACTCGAAGAGCGCTACGGCGTTTTGCTGTTTCACCGCAACAAGCGTTCCGTGCGCCTGACCGATCTGGGCGAGCGCCTGCTCGGCGTGACGCAGAAGTTATTTGTCATCGAAGCCGAGGCCCAGGAGTTGTTGCAGGACTCCCAGGCCTTGCAGACCGGCAGCCTGATTCTGGCGGTGGATGCGCCAGTGCATGTGCTACCGCAGATTGCCCGGTTCTGCGAACGCTACCCGGGGATCAGCGTGAAGATCGAAACCGGCAACACCGATGAATCGCTGTTCCGACTGTTCAACTATCAGGCCGACCTGGCGTTGCTGGGCCGTGACGTCAGCGACGAACGCCTGGTCTCCCTGCCCTTGCGCAACGACCCGATGGTGGCGTTCGTGTCGCGCAATCATCCGTGGGCCGAGCGCGAATCCATTACCCTCGCCGACCTCGACGACACGCCACTGGTGTTGCGGGAGATTGGTTCGGTGACCCGGCAGACCCTGGAAGAGGAAATGGCGGGGGCCGGGTTCCGTATTCGTCCGGCGATTCAGGTTGAAGGTCGCGAGGCGGCGCGGGAAGCGGTAGTGGTCGGGATTGGCGTGGGCGTGGTGTCGGCTGCCGAGTTTGGCGCGGATTCGCGGGTGTGTGCGTTGCCGATTATCGATTGCAAACGCAGGCTGACCGAGACACTGGTGTGCTTGCGCGAGCAGAGTTCGCGGCGGGTGGTGGCGACTTTTCTGGAGATGGTTCGCGAGAGTCTTGTGTAGGCAGGTTCGGCCCCTTCGCGAGCAAGCTCGCTCCCACACTGGATTTGTGTCGGATACAGAATTTGTGATCTACACCGATCAAATGTGGGAGCGGGCTTGCTCGCGAAGGCCGCGCTTCGGTCTACCTGCCCGGTGCCAACCCGAAAAACGCCTGAATCAAGCGCAAATCCCGCCGCCGCTCCATGCACCCCATCATGTGCCGGTTCACCAACCCCTCGCCAATGATCGGCACCGCCGCCACCCGTGGGTCATGGCTGACCTCCACCGACGACACCACCCCCACTCCCAACTCGGCCGCCACCGCCTCGGTCACTGCTTCGCGGCTGTCCAGCTCCAGCAACACCCGTGGATTGACCTTGGCCTGGACGCACGCCTCATCGAACGTGCGCCGGGTAATCGAACTCGGCTCACGCAACACCATGATCACCTGGTCCAGTTCCTTGAGCGGCACGCCTTTGGTTCGTTGCGCCCAAGGGTGCCCATCGGGCACCAACGCACAAATACGTGACTCGCTCAGCGCTTGCAGATGCAGGCCCTTGCGCGGTTCCACCTCTGTCAGTACCGCCACGTCGGCATGCTCGGACAACAACGCGGCGAGGGTTTCCTGGGCGTTGCCCAACCGCAGGTTCACGGTGATCCCCGGATAGCGCGCCCGCAGACTGGCGAGCATCGGCATGACCATGTGCGGACCGTCCGCCGCCACCTCCAGACGCCCGGTCAGCAATTGCCGGTTGGCTTCGAGCATCACCTGCGCCTCTTCGGCCAGGCCGAACATCGCCCGGGTGATTGCCGCCAGTTTTGTACCCTCCTCCGTCAGTTCCACCCGGCGGGCGGTGCGACGCAGCAGGGTGATCTGGTAGTGCTCCTCCAGGGCCTTGATGTGCCCGGTAACCGCCGGCTGGCTGATGAACAGCCGCGCCGCCGCCCGGGTAAAGCTGCCTTCCCGGGCCACGGCATCGAAGGCGCGGAGCTGAAACAGGTTCATGAATAACCCTCACTGATGGCTGGCATAACAATAAACAATTTGATTGATAACACAGCAAATTGCAATTTAGGCACCAACGCTTCATCCCATCGATTGCGAGGACACGAGAATGAGTACTGCCGAACCCATCCTGCTCACCCCCGGCCCGTTGACCACGTCGGCCCGCACCCGTCAGGCAATGATGGTTGACTGGGGTTCATGGGATGACCGCTTCAATCAACTGACCGCCAGCCTCTGCGAGCAACTGCTGGCCATCATCAACGGCGCCGCCACCCACCACTGCGTGCCTTTGCAAGGCAGCGGCACTTTCGCGGTCGAAGCGGCCATCGGCACGCTGGTGCCTCGGGACGGCAAGATTCTGGTACTGATCAACGGCGCCTACGGCAAACGCCTGGCGAAAATCTGCGAAGTGCTCGGTCGCTCCTTCAGCACCTTCGAAACCGCCGAAGATGAGCCAACCACCGCCGCCGACGTCGACCGCCTGCTGCGTGCCGATAGCGGCATCACCCATGTCGCCCTGATTCACTGCGAAACCAGCACCGGCATCCTCAATCCGCTGCCGCAGATCGCCCAGGTCGTCGCAGAACACGGCAAGCACTTGATCATCGACGCCATGAGCTCCTTCGGCGCCCTGCCAGTGGATGCACAGCAAGTGCCGTTCGACGCACTGATCGCCGCCTCGGGCAAATGCCTGGAGGGAGTACCGGGCATGGGCTTTGTCTTCGCTCGCAAAGAATCCCTGGCCGGCGCCGCCGGTAACTCGCATTCGCTGGCGATGGACTTGCAGGACCAGCACGCCTACATGGCAAAGACCGGCCAATGGCGCTTCACCCCGCCGACCCATGTGGTCGCCGCGCTGCACGAAGCCCTGCTGCAATACAACGAAGAAGGCGGCTTGCCGGCGCGGCACGAACGCTATGCCGCCAACTGCCAGGCTTTGATGGAAGAGATGGGCAAACTGGGGCTGCGCAGCTTCCTGCCGGCGGCTATCCAGGCGCCGATCATCGCCACCTTTCACGCCCCGAAAGATCCGCGCTACGCATTCAAGGAATTCTACGAACGGGTCAAGGCCAAGGGCTACATCCTCTACCCCGGCAAACTGACTCAGGTCGAAACCTTCCGCGTCGGCTGCATCGGCCATGTCCAGCCAGCCGAAATGCGCGAAGCCGTGGCAGCGATTGCCGAAGTACTGCGCGAGATGGAAGTCCTCGACATCTGATTTCCCGGTAGCAGCTGCCGAGCCTGCGAGGCTGCGTTCGGCTGCGAAGCAGTCGTAAATCCCGACGGCGCGGTCCACCTGAAACACCACGGTGGTTGTTTTTGCGACTGCTTCGCAGCCGAACGCAGCCTCGCAGGCTCGGCAGCTGCTACCCGGATTTGCTCATCATTCCAACAAGCAGGATTTGAGACATGAACTACACCAACCCAACCAAACTGCAAGCCGCCATCCTCGACTGGGCCGGCACTGTGGTCGACTTCGGCTCCTTCGCCCCGACGCAGATTTTCGTCGAGGCCTTCGCCGAGTTCGACGTCCAGGTGTCCATCGAAGAAGCCCGTGGCCCGATGGGCATGGGCAAGTGGGACCACATCCGCACCCTGTGCGATCTGCCGGAGGTTGCCGAGCGTTATCGTAAAGTGTTCGGCCGCACGCCGACCGACGATGACGTCACCGCCATTTACCAACGCTTCATGCCGCTACAGATCGAAAAAATCGCCGAACACTCGGCACTGATTCCCGGGGCGCTGGAGACCATCGCCAACCTGCGCCAGCAAGGGATCAAGATCGGCTCCTGCTCCGGTTACCCGAAACAGGTCATGGACAAGGTGGTTGAACTGGCCGCCACCAACGGCTACGTGGCCGATCACGTGGTCGCCACCGATGAAGTCCCGAATGGTCGCCCATGGCCCGCCCAGGCGCTGGCCAACGTCATCGCCCTGGGCATCGACGATGTCGCCGCCTGCGTGAAGATCGATGACACCGTGCCGGGCATTCTCGAAGGTCGCCGCGCAGGCATGTGGACCGTGGCGCTGATCTGCTCCGGCAATGCCCTGGGCCTGGACTACGAAGGTTATCGCGCCTTGGGCCGCGACCAACTGGACAGCGAGCGCAAGCGCATCCACGGGATGTTCGAAGGCTCGCGCCCGCACTACATGATCGACACCATCACCGATCTGCCGGAAGTGATCGCCGACATCAACAAGCGCCTGGCCAACGGCGAAATGCCACAGTCCAGCTGACAAATCCCCGCATTGCCCTTGTGGGAGCCTGCTCCCACAAGGGTCTTTGTGCCGAGGTTACTCAGTGATCTTCTCGAAGTTGCGATAGAACATGTCGTCGTCGCGGCTGTCGGTCATCGAGTGCAACTGGTAGCTGCGATTGAGCCGTGCACCGCCGTCCCGGGTCAGTGGCGACCAGACGAGGTTGGCGCGGCGCATGGTCGACATGCTCATCAGTTCATCGAACGGAATGGACAGGTAGATGCCTTTGTCGAAACTACCTTCGCCATATTCAGCACCGGTTGCGGTGGTGATCGTTGCCCACGCACCAAACCGTACGCCGTTGGAAAACTCCCGCGAGATATCCAGCGTGCCCCCCCAGTCGCCTGCCAGGTAACGCCCGACGCTGACAGCTGCCAGCGTGTCGTAGGGCAAGTCGGTGTAGCCGGTGATGTGACCGGTCAATACCGAATAATCACGCAAACCAAACCCCTGGTCGAACTCACGTTGGCGCACGTAGTTCAGGTCCGCGCCCACCGACCAACGCTCGCCGGTCGGACGGAACAGCACCTCGCCCCCGACACCGGCAAACATCGACTCCAGGTAGCCGCCGTACACCATGCCATACAGGTCTTTGTCCAACTGCTCGGCATGGCTGACCTGGAACAACGGCATGGTGACATCGGACGTGGTCATGTACTGACGCAAGTCCGTGCGCACGCGGGGCAAGCCGCTGGGTGCGTCATAGGTGAACTTGTCGAAGTTGTTGATCAGGTTGGCACTGAGCAAACCACTCCACCAGGTGTTGCGGTTGAAGCGGTACTCGGCGTCCACGTCGGCGCTGAACTGATAGAGCAAGCCATCGGGGCCACCGACGTTCTGCTTGAAGCCCAGACCGACGCCATAGGCGAATGGTTGCATCGCTTCGGTGTAGAGGGTTTTCTCGTTGTGCGGCATCGCCGGGTTGATCTCGGTGGTGCGGTGCAACGATTGCAGCGGCTCCTCGTTGTTGATCACTTCGCGGAAGGTTTGCCTTGGCACGCTGGTTTCTTCAAGTGGCAGGCCGTAGCGCTTGTTCACCACGGTGAACCAGTCGATATCGTCGTTGACGCTGTTGTCCAGAATCCGGCTCGCGCGGCCTACGGCCTTGGCCGAATGGAAGTAACGCTGCTGCTCGCCGTACACGAACAATTCGGAATCGCGCTGGCTGATGCGCTCGACCTTGTACCCGGCATTTTGCTGCAGGCGCCGGGACACATCGGCCCAGTTGACCTGATCCATCCCGGCGCTCGGCGCCTTCGCCGGCAAGGGTTCAGCCGGCGGGTCGAACGTCTTGGCCGGCGCCTTGCGGCTGGCGAAGTTGGTGTGGAAGGTGACGCCGAACATCGCCGTATTGCCGCGCTCCCACGCTGCGCTGACGTCGATCGAGTCAGTCAGCTTGAACACCGCGCCAAGGTTGATCGGCGAGTCCTGCTTGATCTCGTTGTCCTTTGGCTCGTGCTTGTAATCGTTGCCTTCGTATTCGAGTTTCAGGCTGAGCCGATCCCAGGGTGTCTGGTAGCTCACGCCGCCGAAAAAGGATGGGCTGCCGCGAAAATAGGCCCCGGCGTTGACATCACCGGTACCTTCGCTGTCGGGCCGGGTCTTGAAGCGATCACTGATGTAGCCCAGCGGGTTTTCGAAGTCACCGCGGTTGCCCAGGTAACCCCAGGCAATGCCGGCGCTGAAATCAAAATTGTCGTAGCGCTTGTTGGCCACCACGAATTCACTGGAGAACAGGCCCGTACCACCGATGTCCCGGAAGCCCAAGGCCACCTCGGGTGCCCAATGGGTCTCTTCCCACAGGCGAGCCTTGAGGTCGACCGCCTTGTCCTTGTAGCTCTGGTTGCCGCTCAACGATTCGGGGCCATAGGGGCGGTTGGTGATCGCGGTGTAGCGAAACGAGCCTTCCAGCCACTCAAGTGGCTGAAGTGAAACGCTGTAACGGCTGTAGGGGTCGGTGCGGTTGGCATTGAGGCTCAATTCACCGGCCGGCGCCATCCGCGCCGTCGGCGTTTGCAACAGGCCCGCGCCACCGAAATCATTCTGGGTAATGCGTGGTTCTGCATAAGCCAGACCACAGGGCAGTAACAATACGGCTGCAAAACGTAAATTCAACGAACCACCTCAGCCAGCTGCGTGGCAATAAATTCGGCCAACTGCTGATTCAGTTCAGGGATAGGCGGATCAAGGTCATCGTTTTTGACCGGGACCAGAATCTTGCTGCCGGCGGCAGGTATCTGCCCGCTCTCGCGATTCCAGTGCGCAATGCCGACGCGCCGGGTGACGCCGTTGGGCTGGATCAACCACAGGTAATCGGCGTCCGCATCGACCAGCGGCGTGCAACCCTGCAGGTAATCGCGGGCCTCTTGCAGCGCTTGATAGGGCAACCGACACGACTCGGCGACAGCGCCGAGCACCTCGACTTCGTCGACCCGCAGCGGGTAGATGAGGCGATCGCCGTCGTCCAGGCGAATGTTGCGGGCAAACCCGACTTCCACGGCGACCGGGTCCAGGACAGCCACTTGGCGCCCGGTGACCGGCATGCGCCTGACTTGCTCGGCCAACCGCACCGCCAGGGCAGCCCGGCTCGGTCTGTCAAACAGCACGGCCATGCGCTGCAACACGTCCAGATCGAACAGCACCCCGGCCTTGAGCCGGGTCTGCTCTTCGACCAGGGACTGACGCAGCAATACGCCCGCCAACCAGTAACTCTCGGCATTGGGCTGTGCCACGCTGATCACGTCCAGCAATCGCCCGCCCGCCGGCAGGTCGACCGCCCCCGGGTTGGCAACGTCACCGGTGACGGTGACCGCTGCATGGCTGATGCCAGTGATCAACAGCAGGCACGCCGATAGAGCCCTGACCCGCTTCACCGGGCATGCCTGCGGTCAGGGGTCAGTTGCACGATCTTGACCCGCAACTGCGAGGTCAGTTGCTGCTCACTCTGCACAATGAAACCGTCAACGGGATCGACCCAGTAACGATTGGTCGCACGCAGGCCGATGGCCGGCGCGTCAATCTGCTCATCGACACGTAGCACGGCGTATTCCTTGTTGAGGATTTCCAGGGTTTCCATGGATTTACGCGAGAAGCGACTGTTCAAGGTCACCCCGACTTCCTGGCCCTGGTAGAGATCGATCCAGCGCTGGCTGGTATAGCCATCGGGCACTTGATGGAGGCCTTGCTTGAAGGGCGAGACGTCAGCAAGGCGCGTCCCGTCCAGATCGCCGCCCAGGCCCAGGCCGATGCTGCGCACCGCCAGGCCATCACGCATCAGCAGAACCTGTTTGCCGGACGCGACCCAGAACTGCAGGTCGCCGCGCTCACGCACCAGCGCCAGCACGCCGGAACCGGACGGCGTGGTCAGCTTGAGCTGGGGATAGCGCACATCCGCCACCTGGGCCGCCGTCACGTCCAGCTCATTGGGCCCCACCACCGCTGATTTGAGGTTGGTCATCGAAGCGACCATCAGCGGGTTACAGCCACACAACATCAAGGCCGCTATCAAGCAGACGCCAACATTCAACGTTCTCACGATCGGACCCGGCCTTAATTGCTGTTGCTGCTGACTTCACTCATGTTCTTCGCCGCGGAAGCGCCCGTACCGACAATCGATGCCGACGGCACCAATTGGCTGATGAAGCGATTCCAGCGAGTCACGTTGGCAGGACCTACGTAGACAACGTCCTGGGGACGTACTTCAAAGTGCGTGGCCAGTGCCATGGCGGTCGGGGATTGGGCTTGCAACTGGTAGACTTTCGCCGGTTCCACATCGAGGTTTTCAACACCCCTGATCACGTACACGGCGTTACCGTTGGAGGTGGTCTGACTCAATCCACCGACCGAGCCCAGCACATCGGACAGGTTCATGGTGGCGGTCTTGAAGCTCAGTGCGCGGGGCTGGTTGACCTCGCCCATGACGTAGATGCGTTTTTTGTCGTTGTACGGCAGATACAACTGATCGCCACCCTTGAGGTAGACGTTCTGCAACTCGGAATCCGGCTGGTTGAGCGTGTCGAGATTGAGCGTGTAGACCCGCCCGTTTCGCGTCAGCAACAGACCGGACAAGTCGGCACTCGCCGTATCGATACCGGCAGAACCGAGGGCCTCGACCACACTGAGCGGGTTGGTGGAAATCGGTTGCGGACCGGCCTTCGAAACGGCGCCCGTCACCACGACTTTCTGGCTGGAAAAGCGCAACACGGCGACATCCACTTGCGGTTCGGCGATGAAGGCCGACAGCCTTTCTTCGATGTCCGATCGCAGTTGCTGGACGGTTTTACCGGCCGCCTGGACCTCTTTGATAAACGGGTAGTAGAGCGTGCCATCGGCACGGACCAGGCGACCGTTGGCATCAATCTGCTGTTGCGCGCCGGAGGGTGCGGTCAGCTCCGGGTGGTCCCAGACCGTGATGTACAGGACATCGTTACTGCCAATGCGGTACTCGGCCGGGGCCGCCAACAGTTCCGTCGGCACGGACTCACGCTTTTGCGTGGCCCTGTTCATGGAAATGAGCTTGGGCGTGATCGCAATGAGCTCGACCCGACTGCTTTCACTGGCGCCCTGGCGCGTGATGTCACTGGTGCTCAGGTATTGGCCGGGGGAAAACATGCAACCTTGTAAAGCGATGCTTGCCAACATTAAAAGAGAAAAGCTACGAGTCATAATGGCACTACGCTATTCAAGGGCGAATCTAAAAACAAAGTCACCCGATTTGCATCGGGCGACCTTGTACTGCACCAACAGATGTTTCAGTTAGTTGTGCGTGCCGGTTGTACCCGTGGTACCTGTCGTACCCGTCGTACCGCCGTTTGCACTTCCACCACTGTTGGACGCCGCTACAGCACTGGCGACCATTGCAGTACTGGCTGCAGTGGCTTGAGTCGCCGCCACGTTACCCAATACATTGGTCGCAGTTGTAAGCGGCGCTTCTACCGCAGACGCCAAGTTGCTCAACATCGTCAACAGGGCAATTGCCATCACTTTCTTCATATCAACTCCTTTCTAACATTCAACCCGATCGAAATCGGGCATTACGTTAGAGGTGGTAGAGTTCAAGTCCGCAAAAAGTGCGAACAAGATCCGTTGTTCTTTCACAGTCTTACCCAACTGATAAAAGTCGAACGGCAGGTTTATATCTACGGACTTGCAAAAGGCATGACCAGTGTATTTTCCCGACGATATCTAACAACCTGACTGGAAATAACATTAGGCTAAAACGCCATCATCCCAGATAGCCTTTGGGGTGATTCGATTGCCAGCGCCAGGTATCCGTGACCATGTCCTGCAAGTTGCGCGAGGCCTTCCAGCCCAGTTCTTTCTGCGCCTTGGAAGGGTCGGCCCAGCTCTCGGCGATATCACCCGAGCGACGCGGCATCATTCGATAGGGCACCGGCTGACCGCACGCCTGCTCGAACGCCCGCAGCACTTGCAACACGCTGTAGCCATCGCCGGTGCCCAGGTTCCAGGTATGAATGCCGGTGCGCCCGGCGATGGACTGCAAGGCCTTGAGATGGCCATCCGCCAGGTCCACGACGTGGATATAATCGCGCACTCCGGTGCCGTCGACCGTGGGGTAATCGTTGCCGAAGATCGACAACTCTTGCAGGCTGCCAACCGCCACCTGGCTGATGTAGGGCACCAGGTTATTCGGAATGCCGCTCGGGTCTTCGCCCAGATGACCGCTGTCATGCGCGCCGATCGGGTTGAAGTAACGCAACAGCGCGATGCTCCAGCGCGGCTCGGCCAGGCTCAGGTCACGCAGCACATTTTCCACGATCAGCTTGGATTGACCGTAGGGATTGGTGGGGTTGCCCGTGGGGAAATCCTCGCGGATCGGCATCTGCTCCGGCTCGCCGTATACCGTGGCCGACGAACTGAACACCAGGCGAAACACCCCGGCGGCGGCCATCGCCTGACACAGCGTGATGCTGCCGCTGACGTTGGTCTCGTAATACTCAAGCGGCTTGCGCACGCTCTCGCCCACGGCCTTGAGACCGGCAAAGTGCAGGACGGCATCGATGGCATGCTGCTGGAAAATCCGGTCCAGCAAGGCCCGGTCGCACACATCACCGCGAATCATCAGCGCACTCTTGCCGCAAATGGCTTCCACCGCGTGCAATGCCGCATCGCTGCTGTTGCAAAGATTATCCAGCACAACAACTTCATAGCCTGCTTCAAGCAGTGCGAGCGTGGTGTGCGAACCGATGTATCCAGCTCCACCCGTTACCAGAATTTTCATAGTGCGGTCCATAGTGGGAAAAGTGCGAAGTTGAGTGTCAAGTCCCTCTTGTTAAAGGTGTGCGCTGAACCACACAAATAAGAGCGACTACAACAAAAAACAAAATTAGTTCAACGACTGGCAATAAATATTTTTTCAGGCCAAACTGTATTGCGGGATACTTATTAGCATTCCGACGCACACACCACTATCAACAGATACCGACTAAAAATAACCAACAACTATCAACCCGACATCTCATAACATTGTTGCGTTATCCGCACATTGCTATTTGCCACTAGTGGCCATACTCAGGTATTAAAGTAAGCCTTCAATAATCATTGAAACTTGCAATCACTCGTTATTGCGCGCACCCGTTGGCTGTGTTCCATGACTGTCCAGGATACTTTTATGATTCGTAAATGTTTGTTCCCCGCTGCCGGCTATGGCACTCGTTTCTTGCCGGCGACCAAAGCCATGCCCAAGGAAATGCTGCCGATCGTCAACAAGCCATTGATCGAGTACGCCGTTGAAGAAGCACGGGACGCCGGCCTGCAACACATGGCGATCGTCACCGGGCGGGGCAAGCGCGCGCTGGAAGACCACTTCGACATCAGCTATGAACTGGAGCACCAGATTCGCGGCACCGAGAAAGAGAAGTTCCTGGCCGGAACCCGCGAGCTCATCGACACCTGCACCTTCTCCTACACCCGCCAGGTGGAAATGAAGGGCCTGGGTCACGCGATTCTCAGTGGTCGCCCGTTGATCGGCGACGAACCCTTCGCCGTGGTACTGGCCGATGACCTGTGCCTGAACCTGGAAGGTGATGGCGTCCTCACCCAAATGATCGAGCTCTACAAGAAATTCCGCTGCTCGATCGTGGCCATCCAGGAAGTCCCCCGCGACCAGACTCACAAGTACGGCGTCATTGCCGGCGAGCCGATCTCCGACGGGATCTACCGGGTCAACAACATGGTGGAAAAACCTGCCCCGCAAGACGCCCCGTCGAACCTGGCGATCATCGGCCGCTACATTCTGACGCCGGATATCTTCGACCTGATCGCCGACACCGAACCGGGTAAAGGTGGCGAGATCCAGATCACCGACGCGCTGATGAAACAGGCGCAGAACGGCTGTGTGCTGGCTTACAAGTTCAAGGGTTTGCGCTTCGATTGCGGCGACGCCGAGGGATACTTGCAGGCGACCAACTTCTGCTACGAAAACCTGTACTTGAAGGGCCGCTAAGACGGCTCCAACCCCCGACGCCCACTCTTCATTCAGGCAGGCCAACCATGAACATTGCACAACTTTCGGCATACATTGAAATGGAGGTGGGCAACCTCGGGGTGATGTCCTCGTTATCGCGACATCAGCGGTTGCCGAGCGCCAACGAGTCCTGGCTCGGCCCCACTCTGCTGGTGGAACGAATCGGTATGTTTCCCTCTTCCGGAGACATCCGCCGGCCGATGCTCGACCCCTATCCCCTCCTCGCTCACCTGAAAAGGCTTTACCGCAGGCAGGCGCTGGAAATCGATGACCGCGATGGGCTGAAAGTGATATTCAGCGACTGGCGATTCCGGGTGCGCATTTGCTGCAACGACCCGGCCATCATCATCAACGTGGAAACCCGTTGTGCTACGCAACTGATGCCGCTTAAAACCGCAGAGCTGCTCGCTCATCTGGAGCACTTCGAATCGGCTGCCCTGTAGGAGCGAGCTTGCTCGCGATGGACGCCAACGATAACGCGCCCTGTCTGAATGACCGCGTTGTCCGGACGTTTTTCGCGAGCAAGCTCGCTCCTACAGTGCTGCGGTACTTCCACCGACGATCAGACGATAAAAGAAATCGGCAATCACTCGCCCACCCGTGGCCGGAACCGGATGAATCTTGTCCGGGCCGATCATGGTGGCGGCATAACGCTTGAAGTCGGTACCGAACGCACACTGCAGATTGGCGTAACCGAGGTGTTCCTTGCGCGCCCAGGGTTCCAGGACTTGCGCATAGGCCGACATCGGGTAAGCGCTGGAACGTGTCGTGTCCTGACGCAGGATCAGGTTGATGCTCGCCGCCGGTTGAATCTCGCGGACCATCCCCACCAAACCCTGAATGTTCTTCAGGTACTGCTCCGGCTTCACGCCAAAACCCTGGTCGTTACCGCCCAGCATGATCAGGTAGATGTCGGCGGGAATCTTCGACACCACCGTCTTCCACTGCGCCTGCCAACGGCTATCGCCGTGGTAGAAGTCCGCGGACGCAGCGCCGGACGCCGCGAGTTTGGATACCCGCACACCCTCCTGATCATTGCTCATCCACAGGCCGAAGAGGGTTGGCGCGCCTTTCACCACTTCCAGCCGGAACGCCCAGTCTGTCGCTGCCGACGTGCCTGGCAGTGGCACTTCCTGAACCCCTGAGCCTGCAAGCGTCAATGGCTGCCAGGATTGCGACGGTGCCCAGCGGTAGCGAACCTCATCGGATTCGCCATTGCCGAGGTAGAGCAGTTTCGCTTGGGTGACAGCCGTGTTGATGGCCGGTGTCGGATTGGCATCGATCTCCAGCCAGGCACCGGGTCGACCGGTAAGGGTTCGGCTGTCGGGGCTGGCCTGACCAAGGGCGGACACCTGCCAGTCACCGCCGAAGTACTTTTCACTGCTGCGGGTGTATTTGAAGTGCGTACCGCCCAGTGCCGCGCCGTGGTTGAAGCCGACATAGCCGGGACCGGCGAAACCCGTCTCCCCGGCCAGCCGCTGCACCAGTTTGTTCAGATAGAAATCCTGCCCGGCGCTGTAGCTGTCGCCGATCACCGAGATGGACAGGACCTTCCCGCCCTTCCCTTCGCGCCACTGGCCAAACCGTTCACGAGCGTCGCCGACTTCGACCACTGACGCCGCAACTGGCTGGACGTCATCAACTGCCAACATGCATCGCTTCCTTTACTCGGACACTCATCGGGTTTGAGGCACCGGGGCGACGTTTGCCGGTGGTTTTTTAACCGCCGCGCGCTCACCCAGGAACAGCACGGAGCTGAAGTTGAATCGACTGAAAACCATCGATAGAACAACCGGCCCCAGCAAGCCACACGCCAGGCCACCGAGCACCAGAAGGCTTTCGTCCTTCACGCCCAAACGCCCCAGGACAAACCGCGAAGTGGCGGCAAACAACACATGGAACAGGAAGATCCCATAGGAATACCCGCCGAGCCAGGTCAGCCACTTCGAGCGCATGTCGCTGGACAGCAACGCAATGCAGGACACGCACCCCACGGTCAAACCGATCAGGCTGCGGCGGTCGACGATCAACTCGCGATCAATCGCCGCCACGTACAACAGCGTCAGCGAGATCAACACAAACACCAGCGGCCCGATCACCTTGAACCGTTGCTTCAGCGCATCGACATTTTCCTGACCGATCATCCCCGCCACAAAAAACGGTAGCAGATAGATCGCACCGTTGATGCCAAACGCATCGAGCTTGAACGGCGGCAGCAGAAACACCCCTGCCGCAAACGCAAACAGCAGGTACAAGCGCGTCGCCGTGCGCAGCAGACCACGCCACTCCAGCAAGCCGACGAACATGAAAATGATGAACACTGCCTGCAGGAACCAGAAGTGGTTGACCGGCACCCAGAACGACAACAACGCGTCGATCACACCGACGTCCTTGTTCACACCCGGCCCCACCGCCTGCAACACCGAGAACGGCACGCCCACGCAAAACAGCGGCACGATCAGCCGTCGCACCTTGCCGGAAAAGAACACCGAAAAGTCATTGCCGCGGATTTTGTAGATGGAATAGATGTAGCCGGAGATAAAGGTGAACAGCGGCATCCGCACATACACCATGGAGTCGGCGATCACCCGGAACGGCGAGCCCAGGTCTATTTTCAAGCCTCCGCCCAACGGGCCGATGACGTGATAAAGCACCAGCAGCAGGCACGCCAGGCCACGCAGGGTTTCGATCTCCAGGGACTTTTTCTTGCTCGACATAAAGCACCTGCCTCAATTCAGAATTCTTGATTCAACCTGCGCCGGCTTGTTCGCCCGCAACATCAATCCCAGGCCCACGAACAACACGGGCACCACCATCGAGAAGTGCCGGGCAAAGGAGCCGAAGTCCGGCTCGAACAGGCCTTGAACCAGCAGAAACGCCAGGGGAATCGCGATCAGTTCCTTAGGCTTGGTCTGGATCGGCGCGCCTTTGTAATCGGTCGAGGTGATGACTTTGAACAACAGCAGCGCGGTCATGATCATCAATGCCACGAAGATCACCTGCCCCGGCCCCGACAGCAGAATCAGCTCCACCGGGAACGACAACCGGAAGAAGATGATCATCGAGTCCAGCGCCTGCGAGACAAAGTCGCTACCGCTGAGCCACGAGACGATCAACGACTTGGACCCCTCCTCGCCCGCCGTGCGCAGTTCGTTGTTGCTGGCGCGAATCGACGACACCGGAAACCCGAGCGCGACCTGGATCGCCATGGCGACCGCCAGGTAGAACAGGAACAGCATCAGGAAGAAGGTGACGCGCGAGACATACTTCTTCATCACGCAGACACCAACCCAGGACAGTGAAAACAGAATCCAGTAGGGTCGGATCAGTACGCCGTAAATCACCGCCGAGAAGAAAAATCCGCCGCGATATTTGCGTGTCAACGAGCTGAGCAAAATGCTCAACACCGCCACCGACACAATGATTTCCTTGGTCAGGTTTTCAAGGAAAAACGAGCGAACGATGCCCCACAGACACAGCGTGCCGAAAATCGCCAGCGGCATGCGCCGGAAGACCACCACCGGAATCGCCGTGAGGAAAAAATTGCAGAACATGCCGTAGGCCCAGGCATTGGTCAGATTGATCCCGGTGGGCCGCAGCAGGAACGCCGAACACTCATAGGAAGAGCGATCCGGCGAGAACGGGTTCCAGAAATTGCAGTTGTCGGCACGGGCGTAGGACGACCACAAGGTCATGGCATCCGGGCCAGGATCGCGGGGGACCAACAGCGGCATGGCCACCGACAGAAACAACCCGGTGAACAGGATCAGGAACGAAATCGAGGAATCGAGTCTCTTGCCGCGAAACTCGATGCACGGCAGCTTCAACCCCATGCCAAAGCCCCTTTCGGCCGGGTCACACGGGTCAACACGGCAATCACGCCGAGCTGCACGATGATCGCAAAGACGTTGCCCCAGGCAGCGCCGTAGATCGAGTAGTGCTTGATCAGCACGTAGCTGACCGGCACCGAAACCAGCAAGCAGATCGCTGCGCTGGCCAGTGACACCCGACTGTTTTTAGAGGCAATCAAGCCGCCCCAGACGATGTCGCCAATGGCACGCAGGGCGAAGGAAAAAATCAGCACGCCGAGGATCGCGTTGTCCGGACGCGGAACACTCGTGGCGACGTAATCGAGCACAACATTGAAGAACAGATAAATCAGTACCGCCACCGCGGCGGACACCACCAGCGAGCGCATGACCCATTTATTGACGAACAACTGTCGGACCGTGAACGGCTGTTGATCCGCCTGGAAACGCTTGGCGAGCACCGGAATGCCGACCACCGCCACCACCGCATAGGACAGCGCCTGCAAGGTATTGGCCGCCGACCAGGCGTACACGTATTTACCAAGGCTGGCGTAGGGTTCGATGTCGATAATCAAAAAGCGCTCGACGTACTGACTCAACGCGATCAACCCTGTGCCGAGATAGAACGGCAATCCGGCCTTCCAGACCGTTTTCGTCGCGAGCGAACCCGTCACCCGGCCCTTGTGCACGTTCACCACAATCAGGTAACCGGCGACGATCACCAGCACGTTGGCCACAACCCACAACCACAGCACACTGGCGATCCCGGACACCCAGCCGAGCATCATCCCGCCCACCGCCAACAGCGCCCAGAGGCCGGTCTTGATGAAAAACAGCAGCGCGCCGGCCGTGGCTTTCTGCGCGGAAAACACGAAGGAGTTGATTTCGAACGACAGGTGTTCAGTGAGCAAAACCAGGGTCACGCAGAGGATCAGCGCAGTCGTCGCATCGACTGCCTGGAACAGCGAATACACCAGCACCGTCGCCACCGACAACAGCAGCCCCACGGCCAGGTACAGCAGCAGGACCCTGTCGACGACCCGTCGCGAACTGCCACCGACGCTGATCAACCGATTGATTTCGGAACTGAAGCCAACGCTGTAGAACTTCGACGCAATCAACGAGGCCGCGACCACCACGCCGTAAAAGCCCAGCGCCTCATAACCGAGGAAATGGGTGATCGCCAGCACCAGCAAAAACTTCGCGCCCAATGCTCCGCCGCGAAGCAGTAGCCGAAATATCATCGAACGATACCTTTGATGATGTCGTCCATGGCCACGGTTTTTGCCTCGATCTCGCGGCAGGTGTCGGTCAGGCGTTTGCCGAAACCGGACAGTGCGTTCGGCGCGTAGACCGTGTCGATGATGGTGTCGACATTAATGTCGCCGCCGTTGATCACCCAGTCTTCCACGCCCATGTCCTGATAGGCGCCGAAGCCTTTGCGTTCATAGCTGATGTGATACGCCGGAACACCGGACAGCAGCGATTCGATGGCGCCGTGCAGGCGCACGGAAATCACCAGGTCCGGCTGATACTTGGCCAACGTCGCTTTCAATGGCAGCAGGTCTTCGGTAATGCCCAGTTCGCGATAGAACGCACCGTCATCGTTGCCGCGAACGGCGCTCTGGACCGCGCATACCACTTTGCTTTTGTTCTTCAAGCGCTGCAGCAGCAACTTGAGATTGGCCACGTAAGCGACCTTCTTCTCCTTGCTCCACTCCGGCGGCTTGCGCAGCACGACGCACACCGTTGCCGGCGATGAGGCGCAACGGGTGAACTTGGGCTGCATGAGGATTTTGCTGGCCAATGACTGCACCGCCAGATCCGGTGCGCGGTAGACATTTTCACAGGCATCGAAAATTGCCGACGACCTGTTGTCACGCACGAACACCGCATCGGCGCTGGCGTAGTGCTCGACGATCTTGCTGCTCTCGCCGTGGAACGGCCCGATGCTTTGCGGCAAGTACACCGACGGCACTTTGCTGAGAATCGCGGTTTCCAGTTGCTTGGCGTGGCCCAGTTTCAACTTGATGTGTTCGAAGGCGCTTTTGGAGCGCATGTAGCCGCCACCGACGCCGACGATCAAATCGGTTTTCTTCAACAGATCAGCGAGACCGGCATAGGACTGATTGAGGAACACCGCCTGCTTGACCCGCCCCAGCCCCTTGGCCGCCATGACCGGCGCGTCAAAACGCGGGTGCGGCAAGTAACTGAAGGATTCCGGATCGGAGGCCACGACACTGATCGAGGTATCGTCACCAAAATTTCGCTGCACCAGGGCAATGGCCAGATCCACGAGCAGACCGTCACCGGAGTTGGACGCACTGTAGCCATGCAAAATCGTTACGTTCATATGCTTGAGTTCTACTTAAAAAGTGGGGGCGCGATACAGGTCATAGGTCTGGCGGATCATCAGCGTGGCGCTGAAGCGCTCGCGGACGATGCTGCGCCCTTCGCTGCCAAGGTCGAGCAACCGCGGCTTCTGGATTTTCGTCAGCACATCGGCCAGCGCCTGGTGGTCCCCGCTGGGGAACACGTAGCCGGACACCTCGTTGGTGACCAGTTCGGGCAGCGACGTGCAGTTGCTGGCAATCACCGGCAAGCCCATGGCCATGCCTTCGAGCGGCACCATGGCAAAGCCTTCCCAGCGACTGGGGACGATCAACGCATCGGCTTTGCGGTACAGCGCCTGGACTTCGCTCGGCGTCACCCACGGCAGGTATTGAACCCCTTCCATCGGCGGGCACTCGACCGAATCCTCGTTCACGGCACTGCCCACCACCGTCAGCTTCAGGTCGCTGCGCTGGACTTTGGCGAAGGCCTTGAGCAACACGTCGAAGCCTTTCTGATAATCGAGACGGCCGACGAAGAGCAGGTGAATAGGCTCGGGACCGTCGGTTTTCGGCGCGTCATCCTTGTGATGAATGCCGTTGTAGATCAGCTTCATGCGCTTGCGCTCGATGCCGAACCGCGCGGCCTTGTCGAGTTCGTACTGGCTGACGCAGATGATCACGTCGGTGACCTTCTGCAATACCCGCTCGATCCACGCGTAGGCTTTCTGCTTGGTCGGCGAGCTTTCCATCAGGAACGAAAAGGCATGGGGACAGTAGACGATCTTCGGCTTGCGCCAAGGTCGCAACAGCACGCACACGCAACGCCCGATGACACCGGAAAAGGTGCTGTGCAAATGCACGACATCGGGTTTTTCCTTGAGCATCACCTGAGTCATTCGCCAGGCGAAGCGCAGCAAGGACGGCACATTGCGTCCGGTGCGGGCGAAGGTGCGGATCTGCTGCCCGGCAATCCCGTGCAGTTCCTTTTCCTGATCCTGCGGAACCAGATAGACCAGCTCATAGTTTGCCGCGTCGCCTTCGGGCGAAGCCGAAATCGTGCGGATCACCGTCGCGACGCCACCTTTGATCGTCTCTGCCACGTGCAGTATTTTTTTCACAACTCACCCACTTCAAACATGAAAGGACAACCGCTGACACTCAGGATTTATCGGACGCGTATTCGTAGTTGTAATAGCCGTAGCTACCGTTGCCGTAGTAGCTGGCCGCGCGCTTCTCGACGCCGTTGAACACCGCGCCCTTCAACTCGATGCCGTTCTGGGCGAATCGACGAATCGTCAGTTCGATCTCTTTGGCCGGGTTCACCCCGAAGCGCGTGACAATCAGGCTGATCCCCGCTTCGCGACCGACAATCGCCGCGTCCGTCACCGCCAGCAGCGGTGGCGTGTCGATGATCACCACGTCGTAAAGCTCGCTGAGTTGCGCCAGCAGCTCACGAAAGTTGACGTGCATCAGCAGCTCGGAAGGATTGGGCGGGACCTGCCCACGACTGATGAAATGCAGGTTGTCGACTTCGACTTTATTGATCGCCTGCTCGATGCTGCAACGCTTGACCAACAGGTCCGACAAGCCGTTGGTGATCGGTGTGTTCAGCGTCTTGTGCAGATGGCCTTTGCGCATGTCGGCATCGATCAGTACGACTCGCTGCCCGCTTTGCGCCATGACCGCCGCAAGGTTGGAGGAGACGAAGGTTTTGCCGACCTGCGGGCTCGGGCCGGAAATCATGATCCGGTTGTTGGTCGAATCGAGCCCGGCAAAGTGCAGACAGGTACGCAAGCTGCGGATCGACTCGATGGACAAATCCGTTGGGTTGCGCAGCGCCAGCAGGTAGGCCGGCTTGTCCGCTCCGTCCTTGGCACGAACCTTTTTACTGTCTTCTTCCTGTTGCAGCGCGCTGTATGGAATCGACGCGTACACCGGCAAGCCGAGTTGCTCGATGGCCTCCGGACCTTCCAGGCCCCGGCTCAGGGACTTGCGCAGCAACACCAGCGCTACCCCGAAAAATGCACCAAGGAAGGTTGCAATCAGAACGATCAAGGCTTTTTTCGGTTTGACCGGGCTGGTCAGGTCGACATCCGCGGAGTCGACCAAGCGCACATTGCCCACTGCCCCTGCCCGGACGATGTCCAGTTCCTGGGATTTGTTCAGCAGTTGCGTGTAGATCTGCGACGCCACTTCCACGTCACGTGTGAGGTTCAGCAGTTCCTGTTGCGTCGCAGGCAGGTCCTGGGCCTTGCTCTCCAGCGCCTTCTGCTGCTGGGTCAATTCACCGATCTGGGTCATCAGCGCGCGGTACGCCGGATGCTGCCTGGTGAACTTGCGATCCATCTCCGCCTGTTGCATTTTCAGCTCGGAGATACGGGTGTCCAGACTGACGACCTGTTCCAGCACCGATTGGGTTTCGAGGGAAATGTTGACCGTCTTGCCGCGGGTTTGATAACCGTTGAGCGCATCGCTGGCCTTGGCCAGGTCGCGTTTGACCTGCGGCAACTGGCCTTGCAGGAACGCCAGGCTCTGCGCCGCTTCCGCCGACGTGCGTTGCACGTTCTGCTGCACATACAACGAAGCGATTTTATTGAGGATTTTCACTGCCTCGGCCGCGTCGCTGCTGGCCAGGGCCAAACGGATAATCCCCGACTCCTTGCCTTGCTCGGAAATATCCAGCGCATCCTGGTAACTCTGGATGGTCACGATCCGTGGATTGCGCACCACTTCGAAGCGGGTGCCAGGGTTCGCCGACAGCTGAGCGATCTGCCCCTCTACTTCGTCCTGTTTGAACGCCTCGCCAGCGACGCCTTCGACCAGCAAGTTGTCGTTTTCATCGAACAACCGGAATCGATGCTGCTCGCCGGCGATCAGCGTGAGTTTCTTGCCCAGCAGTTCCTTCGGCAGATTGAGCCGGTTGATCTCCAGGCGCTCACCACCCCAGGCGTAGCTGTTCAGGCCGAAACGCGGCGCCGCGACACTGAACTCGGTCTCACCGCGATAACGTCGGGCGAGAAAACCGCCAATGAGCGGGAAGGTTTTGGGGGTGACGTCGATATCAAGGCGCAGATCATCGACCGTTTTGCCGATCACCGCACGGGACTTGATGATGCCGATTTCGGTCACCGACGGCGATTGCCCGCCGAGCATGCTGTTGAGATCGGAGAACCCGAGCATGTCGTTCTTCTTCGGCTCGACCTGCACCAGCGCGTTCGCCAGGTACACGGGCGTTGCCAAAACCGCATAGGCAACGCCGGTCGCCATGAAGGCACCGGTGAGCGCGCCGATCAACCATTTCTGGTCAATCAAAGAGCCAAATATGCCGAGAAGATCAATACTGTCTTGATCGTTGTCACGGGTGCCGATTACTGACGGTAACTGCATAAGTCTGTTCTTACCATTCACTGATCTGAAGAATATTCATCAATGTCCGAGGCGCTGCGCCCATGAGCTAACAGCATCTTCAATCAATGCATGGGCATGAATAAAAGCGGCCTTTCCTTGACGATACGGATCCTGTATTTCTCGCTCGCTCTGCCACTTTCCGAGTAGAAACACTTTGCCCCTGGCATGAGAGGCAATCTTCAGTACTTGTTTTACATGCTCTCTTTCCATGACCAGAATCAAGTCTGATTCATTAACGATGTCCGGTGTAATTTGCCGCGCCTTAAACCCTTGGGCGTTGTGCCCGTGATCTTCCAGAACCTGGAGGGCCGACGGCTCCATGGCCTCTCCGACCCGCGCGGCAAGGCCCGCCGAGGTCACCGTGATCGCTGAAGGGGCCAGCGCGTTACGCAGCAAAGTTTCTGCTGTCGGGCTTCGGCAGATATTGCCCACGCAGACGACAAGGATCTTTCTGAACAAGGTTACTTTCCCGTGTAATATCAATAGGCCAACATCTCGAGTGGGCTTTAGTGAACCCACAAGACCTTGCGGCACTGAGAAATAGATTCGCCCTGTTAATACAAGTGCATTAAGTACCACAGCCCCCAAAAGCCACCCAACCAGAATTACCGGACCAAAAATAACTGTGATTTTCTGAAACTCACTACCTGACAAAAAATAACATTCGTGCACTTCGCGCCCTCGCGAGCATCGAAATAAAAGTAACAAGTCAATGATTGGAAAATGTCATTACCCGCCAGGAGAACAGGCATGAAATCAGCACGTTTCAAACGGCTCACTGCCTCAACCCTGTTAATGCTGGGCGCAGCCAGTCAGGTTTACGCCAGTGACGTGTTCCCCGTACTTGCCGCCAACAAAACCATCGGTGTCCAGGTGAAGATCCAGACCTTCTCCCCCACCGACGCCGAGCAGATCAAGGCCGCGGGCTTCGGATTCGTGCGCTTTGGCGTCTGGACCAACAGCCTGGGCGGCCCGGCGTATCAAAAGCAGATCAGCGATGCCTTCGCCGCGGCCAAATCCGCCGATCTGCCGGTACTGATGACCGTACGCTCGACCAAGGCGCTGACCACCGCCCCCGACAACACCAGAGAACTCGTTGCCGCGGGCCAATCGTTCGCCAGTTCGGTGAAGGGGCTGGAGCAGTCATACGGCGCGCAGCTCGTCGCGATTGAAATATGGAACGAACCGGACCTGGCGAAGTATTGGCCAACCCGAAATCTCGACACGACCTTTGTTCCGTTCATGAGTGCCCTGTGCAAGTCGCTGCAGGAGCAACCGCCATCGACGCCGCTGATCGGCTTTGGCTTCGCCCGGCCACCGAGTGCCGGTACGACTTCAGCATTGGCGTTGAAGAAAATCGTCAGTGAATACCCCCAATGCCTGAGCGCGATCTCCTATCACCCCTATGGCATGTCGGCGGCGCAGATCAGCAAGACCCAGGCGTTTATTCAGCAAAACTTCCATCTACCGGGCGTCATCAGTGAATGGGGCGTACCCTCCCTCGGCTCCAACGGCGGGATTGAAGCCCAGGCCAGCAAAATCAGCGCCTTCATCGCCGACGTCAAGAAACTCGACATCCCGCTGACATCGATTTACGAGTGGAAAAACAGTGAAACGGGCAGCAACGACCGGGAGCGAAACTTCGGTTTCCTGACCTCCGACGGCCAGGCGAAACCGGCGAAAATGGCTGTTTCTACCCAGTTGAATCCGCAATAGGACGTACGTCCACCTGGTGCTGACGGTCAGTTGCCTGGAACCTGTGCCGCGTTTTGGCATCGTATTGATCGATACCAGGCCCCGCCTTTCAAACAACCGTTTTCAGGTTGTTGCCGCAGGGGCCGTCGATACACGTACACGCCCTTGAGTGGCTGTCAGCGCTCGGGTAATGTCATCAGACCCATAGGACAGAGCACGCCCATGACTTCCAAGCTGGAACAACTCAAACAAATGACAACCGTGGTTGCCGACACCGGCGACTTCGAAGCTATCGCTCGCGTTAAACCCGTGGACGCCACCACCAACCCATCCCTGTTGCTCAAGGCCGCGGCCATTCCTGCGTATGCCGAGCTGCTGAACGCCAGCGTCAACGACTGCAAGGGCGATGTGGGCCTGGCCAGTGACCGTTTTGGCGTGGCCGTGGGTCAGGAAATCCTGAAAGTGATCCCGGGCCGCATTTCCACCGAAGTGGATGCGCGCCTGTCGTTCGATAGCGATGCCATGTTGAAGCGCGCCCATCGCCTGATCGAGCTGTACGACAAGGCCGGCATTGGCCGCGACCGCGTACTGATCAAGATCGCCTCCACCTGGGAAGGCATCCGCGCTGCCGAGATCCTGGAAAAGGAAGGCATCCAGACCAACCTGACCCTGCTGTTCTCCTTCGCCCAGGCAGCCGCCTGCGCAGATGCCGGGGTGTTCCTGATTTCGCCGTTCGTGGGCCGTATCTACGACTGGTACAAGAAAGCCAACGGCAACGACTACACCGGTGCCGATGATCCGGGCGTGCAGTCGGTGACGCGCATCTACAACTACTACAAGGCCAATGACTACAAGACCGTGGTCATGGGGGCGAGCTTCCGCAACCTGGGCCAGATCGAACAACTGGCCGGCTGCGACCGGCTGACCATCAGCCCGGACCTGATCGACAAGCTGGCCGCGGATACCGGCAAGCTGGAGCGCAAACTGGTGCCCGGCCATGCCGGTGAAGCGCGCCTGAGCCTCAACGAATCGCAGTTCCGCTGGCTGTCCAACGAAGACGCGATGGCGACCGAGAAACTGGCTGAAGGCATTCGTCAGTTCGCGCGGGATCAGGAGAAGCTCGAGGCGCTGTTGCAGGCCAAGCTGTGACCTGAGCGGGTGTCATGCAAAAAGGGCGAACCTTGGTGGGTTCGCCCTTTTTTTGTCAGCAGTGTCCCGTCCTGAATAAGGTTTACACCTTCTGATCTGTTTTTCAGGAGGACGTAATGGAATCAGCAAAAAGGCGTA